>JACDBZ010000063.1 GCA_013694645.1 Chloroflexota bacterium | reverse complement strand
GCCCGCGTCGCGGGAATGCCGGGCACGATCACCATTGCCCGTCTTCGCGACGAGCTGCGCACCAGTCGCCGCCACGCCGAGGCCATCCTGGCCGCCGCAGGCCAGGCGGCACATGCAACTCGCCCGAGATTCCGCCCGCGTGCCCTGCGCGACAGGCGAGCTCTCCGGTAAACGTGCGCGCTCATGGGCGAGCGGCAGCGACCGCAGTTTCTCCGCAGGGGAGATGGTCGACGATGTCCGCACACAGACGCCCGCACGGCCCGATGCAACGAATCGTGCCGCAAGGCGTCTAGGGACTAAGGGAGTCGGCAGTTGCTCCCACCCATATGAGGAGATCCGAACATGCGTCGATTCGTGGTTCCCATCATCGTCGTGCCAATGTTGCTGCTGGCGCTTGCCGCACCCGCGCTGGCGGCACCACCGCTGAAAGAGTCGGGCACCTCGATGTACTTCTCCAGCTACTCCAGCGTGTGTACCGAGGGGCGATCGTCGACCTGCACCGACACCTCGCTCGACGTGTTCAGCACCTCGCCCGATACTATCGTCGTCTGCGTGAGCACGTACACGTACAGCACGCGCACGTATCGGACCATTAGCCAGGAGTCAGGCTGCACCGACGAGATCAGCAGCGACGCGCTCACCTTCACGGGCGACTTCACCGTTAGCCTCGCCGACACGTCCGTGACGGTCTCCGAGGTCCGCTGCGGGCCGCGCCGTTGCACGGAGAGCGGCACCCGGACCATCACCGTCTCCGCATCCGACAGCGCCGTGGGAGAGATCTTTAGCAGCAGTGGCCGCGGCACCTTCAGTGACGGCACATGCACCTACCGCTACTCGTTCAGCGATCAATCGGCGGAGCTCGCCGGCACCATGACTATCGACGACGTCACGATGGACCAGTCTGGTTGGGGCAGCCTGAGTCAGTACAGCGTCACGACGCGCTGCTGAACCTGGCCTGCAGCGTCGTTTCCATGCCGTCGGGCCTTCTTGGGTCCGGCGGCTTTTTGACGAGCCACGAGACACGCCGGGGTTGAGCAGGAAGCGGCATGGTGTGAATCGCAACGCGACAGGCGAGCTGTCCGGTAAGCGGCTGATAACGGCGGAGTGAATCGGTCCTCCGCTACCATCGACGACGTGCCCATCGTCGTTCCGTCACCCGATCAGCTGCCCTTCTTCGAGGAGCTGGCCCCTTCGCCACGCCCGCGCCGGCCGCACCTCCGCATCCAGCCGCCGCTCCTCGCCGACCTTACGGCGCGACAGCGCAGAGCGGTCACCCATGCCAGCGGGCCGCTCCTCATCGTTGCGGGCGCCGGGACGGGCAAGACAACCGTCATCACGCGGCGGATCGCGTGGCTGATCGCCGAAAAGCGCGCGCTGCCATCGGAGATCCTGGCCCTGACCTTTACCGACCGGGCGGCGCTCGAGATGGTGGAGCGGGTCGATCGGCTCGTGCCGTACGGCCAGACCGATGCCGCCATCAGCACATTCCACGCGTTCGGCGATCGGCTGCTGCGTGAGCATGCGCTCGAGGCGGGGCTGTCGGATCGGTCCACCGTCCTCTCCCGGGCGGAGCAGATCATCCTGCTGCGCGAGCATCTGTTCGAGCTGCCCCTGGACCGATACCGGCCGCTCGGCGACCCGACTCGCTTTCTCTCCGCGCTGGTGACCCTCATCAGCAGGCTGCGGGACGAGGACATTTCGCCCGCCTCCTACCTCGCGGCCGCCGCCGACCTGCAGCGACGCGCGATCGAGCGGCCGGGCGACTCGGGCCTCGCTGAGGAAGCGGCTCGTCACGGAGAGCTGGCCGCCGCGTACGACGCCTACGAGGGCCTGATGCGCACGACCGATCGGCTCGACTTCGGCGACCAGGTCGGCCTCGCGCTGCGGCTGCTGCGCGACCACCCGAGCGTGTTGGCCGACGAGCGGGCTTGCTATCGGTACATCCTGGTGGATGAATTCCAGGACACGAATCATGCGCAGTGGGAGATCGTCCGGCTCCTCGCCGAGCCACACGGCAACGTGACGGTGGTCGGCGATGACGACCAGAGCATCTATCGTTTCCGCGGCGCGGCGTCCGGCAACATTCTCGGTTTCCGCGAGGCGTACCCGAAGGCGACGAGCGTCGTGCTGGTCGATAACTACCGCAGCCGCCAGCCGATTTTGGATGCGGCGCATCGGCTCATCACGCACAACAATCCCGATCGGCTCGAGGCCCGGGAGGGCCTCGACAAGCGCCTGCGCGCACGCCTGCGATTCGACCGGCCGGAACCGCAGGCCGGGCCGATCGAGCTGCTCGCCTTCGCCACCGGCTCGGACGAGGCGGATGCGGTTGCCGAGCGCATCCGCGCCTCCATCCGCGCAGGACGTCGAGCGGGGGATCACGCCATCCTGGTGCGCGGCAACCGCGAGGCCGATCTGTACCTGCGCGCGCTGAACATGTCGCGCATCCCGTGGCGTTTCAGCGGCACCGCCGGCCTCTATCGCCAGCCCGAGGTGCGGGTCCTGATCAGCTTCCTGCGCGCGGTGAACGATCCGGACGACTCTGTCAGCCTGTATGACCTCGCCACGAGCGAGATCTTCGGCCTGTCCGCATCTGACGTGACCCTGGCGCTCACGAATGCGCGCCGTCGACGCAGCAGCCTTGCCGTCGCACTCGCCGATGCCGTCGCTGATCCGGAGCGCTCGCCGTTCGCCCTGCGCGCCATCGAGGTCGTGCAGCGACTGATCGGCAACCTCGAGGCGCATCGGGCCATGAGCACCGACAAGACCAGCGGTGAGCTGCTCTACCACTTCATCACGAGCAGCGGCTGGCTGGCGCGGCTCGCACACGAGGGACGCGAGACCGGCGAGGAGCGGCTCGCCAACGTCGCGCGCTTCTTCGAGATCGTGCGACGACAGGGGAGCCTGCTACGCGATGATCGCCTTCCGTTCTTGGTGGCTCAGCTCGATACGCTGATCGAGACTGGCGACGACCCCTCGACGGCGGACGTCGATCCCGACGAGGGCGACGCGGTCCATGTGCTGACCTATCACAAGGCAAAGGGACTCGAGTTCGGCGTTGTGCACATGGTGGGTCTCGTCGACGATCGTTTCCCGGGCCGGGATCGGCGCGACGCACTGGAGCTGCCGGACGCTCTGGTCAGCGGGCCCATTCCCGACGCTGACCAGCATGTCGCGGAGGAGCGGCGCCTCTTCTACGTGGGCATGACCCGTGCGCGCGAGGAGCTGGTGCTGTGCTCTGCGCAGGACTACGGTGGGCGCACCTCGCGTGGCGTTAGCCGCTTCGTGGCGGAAGCCCTCGACCTGCCGCCGGCGACGCCGATCGAGACGATCCGGCCTGCGCTCCTTGAGAAGCTCGCGCGCCACCAGGCCTCGCCGACCGCGCCCGCCGCCCCTGCTTCGAAGCCACGGCTGGGCGACCGGCCGCTGACGCTCAGCTTCGGGCAGATCAACGACTACCTCGATTGTCCGGCCAAGTACCGATACGGGCACGTCGTGCGCATCCCGACGCCCGCCTCGCACCAGATGGTCTATGGGCGTGCGCTGCATGCAGCCGTGCAGGCCTACCACCGTCGCCAGATGGCCGGCGGCACGATGGCCGTCGAGGAGCTGCATGCGGCCCTGGACGCCAACTGGGAATCGATCGGCTTCCTGACCCGAGCGCACGAGGAGGCTCGCCGGACCGCGGCCCACCAGGCGGTGACCCGTTTCTGGGATGAGCAGCAGCGCGATCCGGCGCGGCCGACGGCGGTCGAACGCGACTTCACCGTAGCGTTCGGGCGGGACCGCCTCCGCGGACGGTACGACCGCGTCGACCGTGACGAGGCCGGCCGCGTCGTGGTCACCGATTACAAGTCGAGCGACGTGCGTGACCTTCCAACCGCCAATCGGCGAGCGAGGGAGTCTCTCCAGCTCTCGATCTACGCGCTCGCGCACGAAGCTGAGCATGGCGCGCTCCCGGACGAGGTCGCCCTGCACTTTCTCGAATCCGGCATGGTCGGTCGCTCCGCGCCGACCGAGAAGCGACTCGAGAAGGCGCAGGAGCAGATCACCCAGGCGGCCGCCGGCATCCGAGGCCGCGCCTTCGACGCGACTCCGAGCGCCATGCGCTGCGGCTACTGTCCGTTTCGCGAGATCTGCCCCGACGCTTCACGGTGACCGGCGGGCATCGGCTCGCGGTCGCGGCCCTGATCCTGTCGGGCATCCTGGTCGCCGTCATCCTCGTCGCCGTGGCGAGCGCAGCCTGTCCGCAGGAGACGGAGGCGCAGGCCTGCGCTGACGCTGCCCGCAACCGCGTCGTGGTGGTGGCCCTGGCATCCTCGGCCGCGGCGCTGCTCGTGACCCCGTTCGCGTTTCTCGGAGAGGTAATGTCGCGCCGTCGCATCGTCTATCGTGGAGCGTGGGAACGAGCCACGCGACGTGGCATCATCGTCGGGCTCGTGATCGCCACGGTCGCCGGCTTGCGCCTCGGCGGTGTTTTGAGCGCCCCGATCGCGATCTTCGTGATCATCCTCGCTGGCGTGATCGAGTGGTTCTTCGCCCGGCGCGATCAGTAGCGGAGGAGACGACGTCGATGTCCAGTCCTATGGATCGGCTTGCAGCGGCCGTCGAGGCCGTGCTCCCGGAAGCGCTCGAGCTGTCGCACCGCGTGCATGCCAACCCGGAGATCGCCTTCGAGGAGCGGCAGGCATCGGCGTGGACCGCGGAGCTGCTCGAGAAGCATGGCTTCGACATCGACCGGAAGGCCGGAGGGCTCGAAACGGCCTTTGTTGCGCGCTGGCATGGGCGCGCCGCGGGACACGTGGTCGCGTTTGCCGGCGAGTACGACGCGCTCCCCGAAGTGGGGCACGGGTGCGGTCACAACCTGATGTGCTCCTCCAGTGCGGGTGCCGCGATCGCCACGGCCGGACTGCTCGGCCGCGACTTCGATGGCGAGATCCGGTTCATCGGCACTCCCGCGGAAGAGGCCGGCAACGGCAAGGTCCACCTGATCAATGCCGGCGTGTTCGACGACATCGACGTCTGCCTCCAGATTCATCCGAGTGACAACACGAGCTCGGAGATCCTCTGCCTCGCGATCACCGAGGTGGGGGTCACGTTCCATGGCAAGCTGGCGCATGCGAGCGCCGATCCATGGCTCGGCAAGAACGCCCTCGACGCGATTGTCCTGCTCTACACCATGATCAGCCAGTGGCGACAGCACCTGAAGCCGGGGGAGCGGGTGCACGGGATCATCACGCACGGAGGGGCGGCGCCCAATATCGTGCCGGACGAGACGAGCGGGCGCTGGTACGTCCGTTCGCCCATCGACGAGGATCTGGAGCCGATGATCGAGCGCGTTCGCAGCATGGCCGATGCCGCCGCCGCCGCGACCGGTTGCACGGCCGAGATCGTCGAGGATCCCGTGACGCGCTGCCGGACCATGCTCAACAACCCGACGCTGCTCGAGATCTGGCGTCGACAGCTCGCCGATGCCGGAGTGACCGATGGGCCGGTCGATCCGAACGCGGGGAGCACCGACATGACGAATGTCAGTCACGAGCTGCCGACGATTCACCCGTACCTGGCGATTGCACCGCGGGGGACGCCAGGCCACTCACGCGAATTCGCGGCCCACGCCGGAGGGCCGGATGGCGACGAGATGCTGCCGAAGGCGATCAGCATTCTTGCCGCGTCCGCCGTCGAGCTCCTTTCGAGCCCTGAGCTGGTCGAGCGGGCGTGGACCGAGCTGCGCGAGCAGGGGGGCGGCGGGAGGCGGGAGCGCTGAGCGATATCCTCGCCGGCCAGCCGACCGATCCGATGCTGCTGGCCGAGATCTACGATCTCGAGCATGACGCGATCGATGACGATCTTGGGTTCTATCGCGAGATTGCGCGCCGTCATCCCGGACCGACGATTGACCTCGGCTGCGGGTCCGGGCGGCTCTTCGGCCCGATGCTCGCCGGCGGCGCGCACCGGATTGTCGGGATCGACGGATCCGCGTCGCTGCTGGAGCGCGCCCGAGCCCGGATCGACGGGGATCCGCATCTGAGCGCGGCGATGGCCGCAGGTCGGATCGAGCTGGTCGTGGGAGACGTGCGCCGAATAAGGCGCCCGGATCGCTGTTCCCTGGCCGTCCTGGCCGGCGTGGTCGCGCATCTCGATGGCCCGGAGGACGCCCTTCGCGCGCTCGTGGCGGCGCGACGGCTGCTGGCTGCGGACGGCGTGCTCGTGGTGGATACGCTTGGTCCGGGCGGACTGCCGCCTCACGATCTGCCCCTCAGCCTCGACTGGGAGCGGGTCGAGGGCGGTCGACGCGTCGTGCGCCGCAGTCAATTGGAGCGCCGGGAGGCTCCCGAGGGCCTTCGTGTTTCCTACGTCACGCTGACGGATGTGGTGCGAGCCGATGGTACGATAGCAAGGCTGCCGGCCAGCTTCCGGCTCTGGTATCCATCTCCGACGGCGCTCGTGGCCCTCGCCACGGAGGCGGAGCTGGTGGTCGAATCGATGTTCGGATCTCACGACCTCGACCCGCTCGACGAGGACAGCGAACGCTGTATCGTCGTGGC
>JACDBZ010000045.1 GCA_013694645.1 Chloroflexota bacterium | reverse complement strand
CTTCATGGCCCCGGGGTCCTTGCCCGCCTCGCGCGCCCCATCTCGAAACTTGTCCCACAGCATGTTGATCTTGTCGTCCGCGGCGCCGACGGTGATGATCCCATCGGCGAATTTGCCGGTCTTCTTGGCGTTCACCGGACCCGCGGTCGCCACGTAGATCGGGACCGGCTGCTCCGGGCGGGTGTAGAGGCGTGCTGATTCCAGCGTGAAGTACTCGCCGTCATGCTTGACGACCCTGCCGCTGAAGAGCTTGCCGATGATCTCGATGCTCTCGAACATCATGCGGCTGCGTTCACCGATCTCCGGCCATTCGCCGCCGATGACGTGCTCGTTGAGCGCCTCGCCCGCACCAAGGCCCAGCCAGAACCGGCCCGGATACATCGCGCCCAGCGTCGCCGCAGCGTGCGCAATCACCGCGGGGTGGTAGCGGAAGCCGGGACAGGTGACCGCCGTTCCGAACGGCAGCGTTGTGCGTTGGCCCAGCGCCCCCATGAACGACCATGCGAAGGCGGACTGGCCCTGCTGTGGAGTCCACGGGTGGAAGTGCTCGCTGACCTGGAAGCCGGCATCGAATCCCGCGCCTTCGGCCTGCTCGCACCAGTCGAGCAGCTCGGTGGGGTGGAATTGTTCGAGCATGCACGCGTAGCCGATCTTTGTCATGGCCGTAGCCTAGCGGGTCGCGGGTAGACGGGGCGTAGCCACCGGATGGCTGTTTCGCCATGCAGGGCATAGACACGGGGTGGCTGTAGCGGTGAAGAACTGGTAGTGGCATGCGCGGGCGGCATGGAACAGGGACGCAGGGCCGCCCTGCGTCCCTGACGTAGTCAGGCGGTGGATTTTCAGGAAGTTCCTGCCCGCTACAGCCGCCCGGTGGATGCGCGTCCTCCGCGCGGGCACCCAAAGGCGCCGGAGCCCGTCCGAGCATCCGGCGCCTCCCTGGTGCGAAGCGGATTACGTTCCGGATTCCTCCGCGTCGCTATCGTTCGACCCGCCGTGGTGGCCTCCGCGCCCTGGCCCGAAGCGGCCGTGACCGATACCGTCGAGCTGGCCGCCCTCGTCCAGCCACGTCGTGAGCCGCCCGATGACCGAGTCGGCATGACCGGAGTCCAGCCCTTCTTCCACCGCCGCGTCGAGATCTGCCTGCACGGCCGCGAGGATGGAGGTCTTCACGTCCTCGTAGGCGATGCCCTCTTCATCGGCCAGCGCCTCGACGGAGTCAGCCTCTCCGATGCGCTCGATAAGGTCGGCGCTCTCGATGCCGAGGGCATCGGCCACCGCCTCGAGCACGTCGCCGCGGATCAGACCGTGCGCCGCACCGCGCTCCATGCCCTCGTGGAATCCGCGATGAAAGGCATTCCCGAACCAGCCGCACCCCGTGCCGTCGTGCGCGTCGATGCGCTCGCGGAACTCGGTGGCGCGCTCCTCGTCGATGTCGCCAGCCGCAACGGCAGCGTCGACGGCGGCGTTTGCCGCCACCTTGCCGGCGGCGACGACCGCATCGGTGGTTGCCCCGAGCTCATCGGCGAATGTGTCCTGGAAGACCTGGCAGGAGGCGCCGGCCTCCGCATCGGCCTCGGTTCCGTCCTCGACGGCCAATGCGGAGCCGATGAGGGTGCCGCCGACGATGGCGGCAAGGATGAGGGCGCCGGCCATTCCCAGTTTCTTGGTGAGTCGCATGGTGTTGGTCCTCGATGGATGGATGTTGGTCTCAGCGCAGGATGGCCGACGGTGATGAAGATGGCACCAAGATCGGGGGCGCCGGTCTTCACATGTCCTCAACGGCGTCACGCGTAGGATGCGGAGCGTGAATGCGCACGCCCGTATCCTGGTCGTCGAGGACGAGCCGCAGCTGCGAGCGCTGCTGCGTCTCTACCTGGAGCGTGACGGATATCGCATCACGGATGCCGGGGATGGTCAAGCTGCGTTGGCCGCCTTCGACGCCGAGGGAGCGGACCTCGTGATCCTCGACCTGATGCTGCCCGGCATGCAGGGAGAGACCGTGCTCGAAGCACTGCGCGAATCGAGCGGCGTTCCGATCCTCATCACGTCGGCAAAGCGCAGCGACGCTGAGCGAATCGCGGGCCTTCGTGCCGGTGCGGATGACTACCTGGCCAAGCCGTTCAACCCGCACGAGCTGACCGCGCGCGTCGCAGCCATCCTGCGCAGGACGCGACCTGCCCCAGCCTCCGATCCGGAGCCGATTCTCAGCCTGGCGGGTGGACGCCTGGTTCTCGATCCCGGCTCACGTCGCTACTCAGTGGTCGGCGGAATGGGCGGGCGCCTTACTCCGGGCGAGGCGCGATTGCTCGTCGCGCTTGCCGCGCGCCCGGGCAGTGTGCTGTCGCGGCAGCAGCTCCTCGACATCGTCGCGCGCCGTCCGGACGAGGTCTACGAGCGGGTCGTGGACGTCCATGTCGCCAACCTGCGTCGCAAGCTTGGCGACGACGCGGGCGATCCATGGCTGATCGAAACGGTGCCGGCCACCGGCTATCGTCTCGTGGCCGCGCTGGACCCCGGGCCGTGATGCACGGGCGCCCCCTGGCCGTTCGGTTGGCAGCGCTGCTTGCGGTCGTCGTGGTCGTGGTGTTGGTCGTCGCCGGGGTGGTGGTGAACCAGGCGGCCTCGCGCTCTCTCGATGAGACCCTGACCGAGCACGATCGGCAGCGCCTGGGCCTGGCCGTCACGTTCGTCGACGAAGCCCTCCGGCGCGGGATCGACAAGCATGGGCTGGCCATGCTCCTTCAGCGCGTGGCAGCGGAGAGCGGCGGCAGCGCCCGGGTCCGGGCAGCGGATGGCGCGATCATTGCCCAACACGGTGGTCCGCTGCGCGGACGCCAGACCGAAACGCTGACCACGGGACTCTCGGCTGCTGCCGGCGGCGGAACATTGGAGATCACGGTCCCCACCGTGCGTGGTGGATTCCTGAGCGCGTTCAACTTCGCGCTGGTGCTGACCGGCCTGGTGACCGTCGGCGGTCTGCTGATCGCGGCGACCGTTCTGGCCAGTCGTCTCACGAGGCCGCTGAGGGCGGTCGCCCACGCGGCCCAACGTCTGGGCAATGGCGACCTGAGCACCCGCGCCAGCGGTGGTCCCGACGCCGAATCCAGGGAGCTCGCATCCGCATTCAATGCCATGGCCACTCGTCTCGAGCAATCGGAGGCGTTACGCCGACGCGCGGCGAGCGACCTGGCCCACGATCTCGCCACCCCGGCGACCGTGCTCGAGTCTCAGCTCCAGGCCATGGTCGACGGCATTGTCCCGGCCGATGCATCACAGCTGGAGAAGGCGCGGGCCGCGGCGGCCGGGCTCTCCGGCGTGATCGTGCAGCTCGGCGAGCTGACACATGCCGAGGCGGCTCCGCTCCAGCGTCGCATCGAGCGCGTGCCGATGCTGGCATTGATACGCGAGATCGTCGATGCGCTCGATGGCCTGCTGCGGGAACAGCAGGTCACGGCCTCGGTCACCGGAACCCAGGTTGACGCGCGGGCGGACCGGGGCCAGCTCACCCGAGCCCTGCGCAACGTCCTGACCAATGCCGTTCAGCATTCCCCCGCCGGGAGCTCCGTTCGCATCGGCCTCACCGCTGGAGCGTCCGTGGAGGTGCGAATCACGGACGAAGGGTCGGGCATCGCCGAGGAGGACGAGCCGTATGTATTCGAGCGTTTCTACCGCGCCGATCGCTCGCGCGGCCGGACTGCCGGCAGCGGGATCGGCCTCACCGTCGCCCGCGAGCTGATCGTCGCCAATGGCGGATCGATCGATGTGGAGGCGACCGGTCCGGGTGGGTCGACCTTCCTCATTCGCCTGCCGCGCACCGACCGGGCCTGACGAGGCATCATGGCGCCATGCCGCCGACATTTCAGCGTCACGAATCCGTGGACGAATTTCTTGCCGTGGCTGGTGCCTTTCTCGAAGCGCGGGAGGCGGAGAACAACCTCCTCTTCGGCATCTCGAGCGCGGTTCGAAGCTCTCCCGAGCTCTTCGCCGAGGACGCTCCAAGCTTCGCCACCGTTGCCGATGACGCCGGCCGCACGGTGGCGGCCACCCTGCGCACGCCACCACACAACCAGGTGCTGTCCTGGATCGACGAGCTTGACGCGGTCGATGCCATCGTCG
>JACDBZ010000042.1 GCA_013694645.1 Chloroflexota bacterium | reverse complement strand
GACCGATGCCGGCGGCTCGTACGAGGACGTTGTCGGCGGCAGCTTCGGCGCCTTTTCCTTTGCCTTGCGCTTTGGCTCTTTCTTTGGTCGATCCCTGCCCTTTGCCATCGCTCGAACCTCCCAGTCTCGAACCTTCAGCGTTGGACCGATCGAGCTGCGCAATCGTGCGCCTTCGGCCCTTACCAGCCGATTACTCGGCGCTTATCGGCCCCTATGGGTCAATTCTACGCTTCGCGCCGTGACAGCTTGCCCGTCGCGTCCGCTCATTCTACACCCGCGTCATACACTGTCATACACTCGCTTCGGCAGCCAGAGCGCCGGTTCGCCCACCCAACGGCGCGGAGCCACAAATTGGGACCGATGGTGTCAATCCCCACAGGTCGGTCGGTCGTCGCTGATGCCGTAGATCGTGCGCTCGATGTCGGTGAAGTCACGCAGCAGGCGGTCGCAGACCGAATCGGTCAGCGCCTCGCCGTCGACCGGCGTCACCTGGACGAAACCGTCATAGCTTCCGATAGCAACTGTCTCGCCATCCGGCGACACCGCGACGCCAGCCACCGCCGAGATACCGTGGCCCGGGAAGTAGCGCACCTGCTCCCCGGTTTCGACGTCCCACATGCGCGCGCTCTTATCCTGGCTTGTGGTGAAGAGGTAACGGCCATCAGGCGAGAAGGCGGTGCGCCAGGAGATGTTGGTGTGGCCCTTGAACTGTGTCACGACGGTGGCCGTCTCGACGTCCCAGATTCGAGCGATCCCGTCACGCCCCACGGCCGCCACCGTGCTTCCGTCCGGCGCGAACTCGCCGTCGAGAATACCGCCCGGCTGCTCGAACTCGATCAGCAGCTCGCCCGTTTCCGCGTCCCAGATCTGGCCGTTGATCCTCCCCTCCTCGTCCAGATAGGTGAAAACCGCAGAGCCGTCCGGCGCGAGGTCGCCGCTGGCGAACCCGCTCTCGATCGTTTGCTGCAGGCGGTTCGTTTCCACCTCCCAGATTCCTAAGCTCGCATCATCCACCGGCGCTAGCATCAGGCGGGAGTCGTCGGAGAAGGCGGCCGCGATCACGCCGCCCTCCGAGCCGCTCAGGGTGTAGGCAAGCTCGCCCGTAGCCACCGACCAGAGCGCGGCGGGCATGAATTCGGGCGAGAGAAGCACGTAGCGGTTGTCCGGTGAAAAGGCACCGTAGTCAACTCGCTGATCTCTGACGAGGACATGCCGAACGGTGAGGGTCTCCAGCTCCCAGATCTGGGACGTCCCATCCGCGTTGCCGGCGAAGAGCAGGCGGCCGTCCGGCGAGAAGTCGAGCGCGTACATGAATGAGGTCGGCCCAGCGAGAGTGTCGCGCTCTACCGGGGCGGTCACATCCCAGAAGCGAACCGTGCCGTCCCGACCCCCGGTGACGGCGTATCGCCCATCGGGGGTGAAGGTCACGGCGTAGACCGATGCCGTGTGGCCGTTGAACCGGCGCAACGGTGCCCCCGTCCTCACGTCCCACAGGCGTGCGGTGGTGTCGAGGCTGCCGGTGAGAAGCAGGTTGCCGTCAGGCGAGAACTCGTTCTCGAAGAGGATCTCTGTGTGACCGACGAGGGTCTGCAGTAGCTCGCCGGTCGCCATATCCCAGATGCGAGCCTTCTTGTCGTTCGAGTCCGTCGCCAACAGCGCGCCATCGGCCCTGACAGAGAAGGCCTTGATGCCTCCTTCGTTGCCGTCGAAGGTCTGCAGCGTGATTCCGTCGTCCAGGTTCACCAGGGTGGCTTTGGGGCCATCGACGAGAATTGCGGAGCGTCGGTCAGGCATCACGGTCCCATAGCCCACGACCTGGTCGCTTTGCTCCACGACCTTGCCCGTCTGAGCATCGAGCAGTAGGGCGCCCTCAGTGCTGAGGATTGCCACGTGGCGACCGTCGGCCGAGAATGCGGGATCCTCGACGCCCCCATTCGGAACAGACCAGATCTCCTCGACGGCTCCGATGTCCCAGAGGTGCACGTTCTCGTAGCCCGCCAGGGCGATCAGCGCCGAGTCGGGCGAGAAGACCGAGCCGATCAGACCCTCTCCGACTACCATCGTCCCGATCAAGTCACCGCTGCTGATGTCCCACAGGTAGGCGTTGCCATCGCCGGCACCCGCCACCAACAGGCGACCGTCGGGCGAGACCGCCACGGCGTCGACCCGTGACGGCGCGGTGAAAATCCTGTCGCTGAACTGGGAGCGAGAGGCGCGCTGCAGCGCCGCATCCGCCTGGGGCGTGTACTGTGCGTCGATTCCGCGGATCGCCAACAGCGCGGCCAGCTCCGAGCTCTCTCCGAGCTGCATGATCGTGTTGGCTTCCGCCGCAAGCCTCTGGCTTTCCGCATTCGCGAAGTTCTGCTGCGCCTCGGCCGCGTTCGCCTCGGCCCGGGCCGCGTTCGCCTCGGCGCGCGCCTCGTTGCTCGATGCCTGCTGGCCAAGAACCACCGCCACGACCGCGAGCACCGCAGCCACCCCCAGCGCGCCGCTCAGGAACATGGCGCGACGCCGAAGCCGGTGCGTCGCGCGAGCCGCCTCTTCTGCGCGATCTCGCTCGGCCGCGGCCAGCCGCTCCGCCGCCTCGAGCTCGCGCCGCTGGCGCTCCTCGCGCTCGGCGTCCTCGCGCAGCGCAAGGGCATGCGAGGCCCGGATGAACTCCTCCTCCTGGTCGTTCAGCGCTGATGGATGCGCCGCCGCCCAATCGCTCGCCTGCGCCAACCGCACACCCCGATACAAGGCCCCGTCGTCCCGGTCGAGGAGCAGCCATTCGTCGGTGGCCTCGGTCACGTGCCGATGCGTGCGCAGTCCCTCGCGGTCCTCGCCGAGCCACTCGCGCAGGAGCGGCCACTCGCGGATGAGCGCCTCGTGGGCCACCTCCACGGTGGCTTCGGCGACCGTCACCAGCCGATAGTCCGCGAGTCGCTGCAGAACGGCGCGCACCGCTGCAGAACGGGCCGCATCCTCTGGCAGGACCTCTCGCAGATTCACCCGTCGGCGCGTGTCCTGCGTGCCCTCGCCAAGCTCGGTCAGCCGCAGGAAGATACTGCGCGCGACCTCGCGCTGATCGGCATCGAGCTCTGCGTTGAAGACACGATCGGCAGTGCGCGCGATGGCTCCCCTCACACCGCCCGACTCCCCGTAGCCCTTCAAGGTCATGCTCGTTCCACGGCGGCGCTGCCACGTCTCCAGCAGCGCGTGGGACAACAAGGGGAGTGCGCCCGGCTCGGTACCGACGTCGCGCAGAATGAGGTCGACAAGCCCCGGCACGAACTCCCACCCGCCGTCCGCAGCAGGCTGCTCGATCGCGCTGCGAAGTTCGCCTTCCGACATCGGCCCGATGTACTCCTGCTTTGCGGCGACGGCGTCGCGGAGCTCGCCGTAGCCGGCGAGATGTCCGTAAAAATCGGCGCGCAGCGTGATCGCCACGTGCACCGGTCCGCCTCCGCTTCCGGCTGCGGCCATCAGGCAAGCAATGAAGGCGTCTCGGTCGAGGTCGTCCCTCGACAGGGTGAAGAGCTCCTCGAACTGGTCGACAACCAGGAGCAGGTGGCCGGTGCGGCGTCGCCCCCCGCTCAGCATGCGGATGGCGGCCAGGTGCAGGCTGCGTGGTTCGCGACGTAGGTCGTCGATGAGGCTGGCCGTATCGGCGAGCGAGGTAGCATCGGACGTGAAGGTCATGGCGAGCGCCTCGAGCGGTCGCTCGCCGGGGGTGAGGACCTGCGTCAGCCATTCGCCACGGCCCTCACGGATCTGCGGCACGACGCCAGCGCGGGCGATCGAGCTCTTGCCGCTGCCCGAGGCCCCGACGATGGCGAGGAACGGCTCGACCAGGATGCGATCCACCAGTCGTGTGCTGATCGCCTCGCGTCCGAAGAAGCGATGGGCGTCCGATTCGTCGTAGTGCTGGAGCCCCATGAACGGCGGCTCGCCGGGCGCCGGCGGCTCATCTCCGGTCTCGAGCGTGCGAAGGGCAGGGAACGTATCCGCAAGGCCCGGGACGGTCAACTGGTAGAGCCGCAGCGCGCCTCGGACATCCTTGAGGCGATGCTCGCCGAGGTCGACCAGTTCCGACCCCGCCGGAACCTCATCCCCAATGAGCTGACGCGTGACCGCGGAGAGCAGCACCTGGCCACCGTGGCCAGCGGCCGCAATGCGCGCTGCCCGATGCACGTCCATGCCGACGTAGCCGGTGCGCATGACCACCGGCTCGCCGGTGTGCAGCCCCATCCGCACGCGGACATCGACGCCCCTCGGCCAGAGATGGGTCGACAGCAGCCGTTGCGATTCTGCGGCGCAGGCGAGCGCATCGGCGGCACGCGGAAAGGCGACGAAGAAGGAGTCGCCCTGGGTGTCGACTTCCACGCCGTCCCACTCGCCGAACGAGGCCCGCAGGATCTCGCGCTGCTCCGCGAGCACGGTGCCATAGTCAGCGCGAAGTTGATCGAGAAGCTTCGTCGAGCCTTCGATGTCGGTGAAGAGAAATGTGACCGTTCCGGTCGGCAGCGACGCCGGT
>JACDBZ010000033.1 GCA_013694645.1 Chloroflexota bacterium | reverse complement strand
GTGGGCGTCGGCTGCGCATGGGTTGGGCGCCGGGTGAGGAGATCTGGCTGCTCGGCGAGCCGGCGATGGACGCGGCCGCGCTGGCCGCGTCGGAGCTCGCCTGGCGTCGCCGACTGCGCGGCGGCATCCCCACCCTCGACCTTCCCGCAGCGGCGAGGCTGATCCGTCTCGTTACGGGGCTCGCGCGGCGGCAGATCATCAATGCGGCGCACGACTGCTCGGTGGGCGGCGTCGCCGTCGCCCTGGCTAGAATGGCGATGACAGCTGAATGCGGCCTTCAGGCCGACATCCCTGGCGTTGATGGACTGCCGGCTGCCGCTGCCTTCGGCGAACGCGGCGGTCGCATCCTCGTCGGGGTCGCATCCGCCGGCGCACGCGATCTGGAGCGGGCATCGCAGGGAGCCGGCGTGGCGGCCGTGCGGATCGGGGTGGCAGGAGGTGCGCTGTTCGACGTGCGTTTCGGCGGCGTGCCGATGCGGGTGCCGATCTCTCGGCTCGCGGAGGCCTGGCGGACCCCCTTCTAGGTCGGTGGCGACCGATGGGTTCCACCGGACACTCGCCACCTGCACGAAGCTCCGCTCGCTATGATGGACACGTGCCCGCCTTACCGATGTACGAGTCGCACGGCCCGCGCGAGGAGTGCGGCGTCGTCGGCATCTGGGCACCGGGGGCTGCCGTGTCACGCATGGCCTACGTCGGCCTCCATGCCCTCCAGCATCGCGGGCAGGAATCGGCCGGGATCGCCGTCACCGATGGGAGTCAGCTCAGCCTGCACAAGCGCCTCGGGCTCGTCAGCAGCGTCTTTGACGAGGAGACGCTGATCCGGCTGGAGGGCCACGACGAGGCTGGCCGGCCGCCGATGGGCGCCATCGGACACACGCGCTACAGCACCACCGGGTCGAACACGCTGCCGAACGTGCAGCCGGTCTACGCCCGCTCCGATATCGGCGAGCTCATGCTCGGGCACAACGGCAACCTCACCAACGCCAGCTGGCTGCGGGACGAGCTGACCGAGCAGGGGATCGAGTTCGGTTCGGCCTCCGACACCGAGGTGCTCGCCAGGCTGATCGCCCACGCGCCGGGCCGGACCTGGGCGCAGCGCGTCGATCATGCCTTCCACCGCGCGATCGGCGCCTTCACCTTCACGATGCTGACCGAGACAGCCCTGGTCGCGGCGCGCGACCCGATCGGCTTTCGGCCGCTGGCCCTCGGGCGGCTCCCCGGCGGTGGCTGGGCGGTGGCGTCGGAGTCCGCGGCGCTCGATGCGATGGGCGCTCGATTCGTGCGTGACGTGGCTGCGGGTGAGGTGCTGACCATCGACGACGACGGCGTGCGGTCGCATACGTCGACACGCGCGACGCCGGAACGCGAGAAGCTCTGCTCCTTCGAGTTCGTCTATCTCGCGCGGCCGGACAGCGTCATCGACGGGAGGCTCCTCTACGAAGCGCGGCTCGAGATGGGCCGTCGCCTGGCGCGCGAGCATCCCGCTGATGCGGATCTCGTCATCGCGGTGCCGGACTCGGCCATCCCTGCGGCCATCGGCTACGCCGAAGAGGCGGGCCTGCCATACCGCGAGGGGCTCATCAAGTCCCGATATGTGGGGCGTACGTTCATCCAGCCGGCCCAGCGCAGCCGCGACGAGGCGGTGCGCATGAAGTTCAACCCGCTCCCCGAGCTGCTCTCCGGAAAGCGCGTGGTGGTCGTCGACGACTCGATCGTGCGCGGAACGACGACCGGCCCGATCGTGCAGATGCTGCGCAGAGCGGGTGCGGCCGAGATCCACGTCCGCATCCATTCGCCCCAGATGCGGCACCCGTGCTACATGGGAGTCGACACCGGCCGTCGCGAGGAGCTGATCGCCGCGACACACTCACTCGAGGGCATCCGCGCCGCGATCGGCGCCGACACGCTCGGCTACCTGTCGAAAGAGGCCATGCTGGAGGCAATCGGCGGGCGGACCGACGCACGCTGCAGCGCCTGTTTCGACGGCGTGTACCCGACCGATGTACCGCTCGAGCTCGACAAGCTGGGACTGGAGGGCCGCTGAGCATGGTGCGCACGTATCGCGAGGCGGGCATCGATGTCGAGGAGGCGGCTCGGGCTGTCGAGCGCATCGCGCGGGCCGCGGCCGCGACGGCAACACCTGCCGTGCTGGGCACGATCGGCGGCTTCGGGGGCCTGTTCCGCTTCGATCCGGCCACCCATCCCGATCCGATCCTGGTCTCGAGCACCGATGGGGTGGGCACCAAGCTGAAGGTCGCCGTGGCGCTCGGGCGGCACGACACCATCGGCGTCGACCTGGTCAACGCCTGCGTCAACGACATCGTGGTCACCGGCGCGATTCCGCTCTTCTTCTTGGACTACCTGGCGATCGGTGACCTGCGCGCCGATATCGTCGAGGAGATCGTGGGCGGCGTGGCGGCCGGCTGTGCCGCGGCCGGCATCCCGCTCATCGGCGGCGAAACGGCGCAGATGCCCGACGTCTACCGTGACGCCGACTACGACCTGGCAGGGTTCATCGTGGGCGTCGTGTCACGCGACGACCTCATCGACGGCTCGCGGGCTCGCCCGGGCGATGCCGTCATCGGCCTGCCGTCCTCGGGCCTGCACACGAATGGCTATAGCCTGGCGCGTCGAGTCCTGCGCGAGGATTCGTGGCGCAGCCGGATGCCGGAGGGTGACCGCACCGTGGGCGATGCCCTGCTCGAACCGCATCGGTCCTACCTCGATGAGATCCGCATGCTGCGGGTGGCGCTGCGCGGGGCCGGGAGCGATCTCGCCGCCCTCGCTCACATCACCGGTGGTGGCTGGGAGGGAAACGTGCCACGTACGCTGCCGGTCGGCCTGGGGGTCGAGATCGAGACCGGATCCTGGCCGGTACCGGGCATCTTCAGCCTCATCCAATCGAGTGGCGACATTGCCGACGACGAGATGATGCGCACCTTCAACGTGGGGATCGGCATGACGGCGGTGGTGTCGGCCGAGCACGCCGATGCCGCGATCGCCTCCGTCGGCGATGCGTACCGGATCGGCCAGGTGGTGCCGGTGCCCGAAGGCGAGCCGCGCGTCCGATTCGTGTGAGGCTCGGCGTTCTCGTCTCTGGACGGGGGTCGAACCTCGAAGCCGTGCTTGCGGCCGATCTCCCCGGAATCGAGCCGGTGCTCGTGGTCAGCAACCGTCCCGCGGTACGGGCGCTGGAGGTGGCGGCGTCGGCGGGCGTCCCGATCCGCGTCCTGCGGCTCGGCGATTTCGGAGGTGACGCCTCGGCCCGCGACGCGGCGATCGGGGCCGCACTCGAGGGCGCCAGGATCGAGCTCGCGCTGCTGGCCGGCTACGACCAGCTGCTGCGGCCGTCGTACTTCACGGCCTTCTCCGGGCGCACGATCAACATCCATCCCAGCCTCCTCCCGGCGCACGGCGGGGCCGGGATGGTGGGCCTGGCCGTGCACCGATCGGTGCTCGCAGCGGGTGACGCCGAGACGGGTGTCACGATCCACGAAGTCACCCCGGACCTGGATGCAGGGCCGATCCTGGCCCAGTCGCGGGTCCCGGTCGGTGCCGGCGACGACGCCGAGACGCTGGCAGCGCGCGTGCTGGTCGAGGAGCACGGGCTGCTGGTGCGGACGCTCGAGCGGATCGGGAGCGGCGCCTCGATCCAGCGAGGCAATTCCACCGGACCGCGTTGAGGGGCGCGATTCCCACGCCCTGGTGAGGCTTGCGGCGCAGGAGGCAGGCGCTGAGCAACAGCTCGTGCGTCTACTGCCTCGGCAGAGCGTGGGAATCGCCCATGCGAAGCGTCTCGTGCGCATCGGCCTCGAGGGATCGAGACAAACGAGTCCGCGGCGCCCGGGAAGCGGTCCGCTGGCACGCCAGGCCACCGCAGCGGGTCGCGGGCATGATGCGTGCTAGCATGGCCGACGGCGCTCCGCGCGCCGCGCACCACGCAGGAAGAGGCCAGGCAGGTAGATGGACGCGATTCTCGAACCGATCGGCCAGTTCTGGGAAGGATTCCTGAGCAACCCGATCGTGCAGCTGGCAAGCCAGCTGATCGTGATCTACGTGGTTCTCCTGTGGCTCGGGACGGCGTACTGGGCCTTCCGAGACATGCAGGCTCGCACCGAGAACCCGATTCTTCCGTACTTTGCCGCGGCCCTCATCATCTTCTTCACCCCGCTGCTGTTCCTCTTTGCCGTCGTCCTGTACATGATCGTCCGTCCGCGCGAGACGCTTGCGGAGGTGTACGAACGATCGCTGGCGGAGGAGAGCCTTCTCGCCGAAGTCGAGAAGAACGAGCTCTGCCCGGTCTGTCGCGACCGCGTCGACAACGACTGGCTGGTCTGCCCGAATTGCCGCACGCGACTGCACCGCGTCTGCCCGTCGTGCAACCGGCTCGCGGAGCCGACCTGGCCACTCTGCGCGTTCTGCGGCACCGACTTCGGACGCGAGTCATCGAGGACACCGCGGCGCGCCAAGGCCCCCGTGGCCGCGGTCGAGGCGCCTGATCCCAATGCGGCTGAGCCGACGGACGCCACCGCCGAGCACCGTCGCCTACGTCGCGCGACCAACAGCTGACGCAGAGCCCGACACCCGTGGACCCTGCCGGGCCCGATCGTCCCAGGCCGCTGCCCACCGGTCCGCACCCTACCGTCGGACCGGGAAGTGTTTCGATGCCGCGGTGGCCGGGACCGCTCCTCATCGCCGCCGGCGCCATTCTTGGCATCGGCGCGCTCAGTGCGGGGGCGTTGGCCGTCCAGGGTCAGATCGCGGTCGATGATCCCGCGCTCGTCGGGTGGCTTGCGCTCGTGGGCGCCGTCCTGTTCGTCGCCGGACTCCTCTACGTGGCGGTGCGACAGCTTCGGG
>JACDBZ010000018.1 GCA_013694645.1 Chloroflexota bacterium | reverse complement strand
CGACGATGCCAGCGAACTCAGCGTCGAGCACGACCGGCCGCGCGGTTCCGCGAATAGTCAGGTCGCCATGGATCTTGCCGGTCCGGCGGTCGCCGTTGCGCTGGATGCTGGTGCTGACGAAGTCGATGGTCGGAAACTCATCGGTCTTCAGGAAGTCGTCGGAGCGCAGGTGCTGGTCGCGCGCCTCCTGAGCAGTATCGATCGACGCAGCGTCAAGGCTGACGCGAACCCTGGAGGCTTCGAGGTCATCGGGATCGAAGTCCAGTTCGAAATCCGCGATCTTCATGCTGCCGCGCACGGTCGTGATCATCATGTGCTTGACAGTGAAGGTAACGCCCGAGTGGGCAGGGTCGACAGTGCAGGTCATGGGAAGCGCTCCAGGTTCGTGTGCGGGGCTGTATGATTGACTGTGCAACTATGGACCGATACGTTGCTTACGCAACAAGTTCCTATTGCGAGTGCATCAATGACACAACAGGTCTCGCACCAGGACCCTCGCCTCGCCGCCTGGCGGGCCTTCCTGCGCGCCCACGCGCGGGTTGTTCGTGAGCTCGAGCGCGAGCTGCAGACCGAGGAGCAGTTGGCACTGACGGATTACGACGTTCTGGTCCAGCTCGCCACAGCCGGCGAACGTCGGCTGCGCATGAGCGAGCTGGCAGATGCACTGCTGCTCTCTCGGTCGGGCGCCACCCGGCTGATCGACCGCCTCGTCACGGAGGGGCTTGTCGAGCGCGTCAGCTGCGAGAGCGATCGACGCGGCCAATGGGCGTCCCTGACCAGCGCCGGATACGAGCGCCTTCGACGTGCATCCCCGACGCACCTGCGCGGTGTCGCGACGCATTTCCTGGATCGCCTCTCGGCCGAGGACCTCGCCGCGCTGGAACGCATGCTCGCGCCGGTGTCCGACGACCGCGCGTAACGCTGGTTCGGACGTCCTGGGGTCGGCGTCCTGGGGTTCGCGTGTGTACCGGGTGCACGCAATTACGAAGATGGCGCCTTGCCGTGCCCGAGTTGTGCACCGGGTGCAATTAGTGGCCAAGATCGGGCTTTCGAGGGGAGGAGACTCTCCGATCTTGGTAGATGCGTGCGCCCGATGCACGCGGCCACAAGAATCCGCCGATAGTGTCCGATCAACGAGCAATGCGTTGCGGCGTCACGAGCCGCGCTGCCAGATAGATCGGCATCAGGCCCGGAATTCGGGATTCAGGAGTCTGAGGCGGCCTCGTCGCGCAGGCCACGGATCATGCCGGCCCGTGGGTCTTCGGGCGCCAGCTCGAGGAAGCGATCGAAAGCCGCCACTGCGGTCTCCGGGTCACGCTCGCCACGAAGCGCGATCAGCCCGTCGAAGAACGCCACCTCGACCGGATCGGCCGTGACGATCTCGCGGTAGGAAGTGTGCACGGCGCGAGCATTGGTGGCGTCTCCCGCCCGGAGATACGCGCTCATGATTCGTTCGAACGCGTCCGCACGCTCCGGTTGGAGCTCGATGAGCAGCTGGAGACTCACGGCGGCGCGAACCAAGTCATCCTGGGTCGATCCGGCGAGGTACTCGTCCGCGAGGTCGGAGATCGTCTCCGGCTCGGCACGTTCCGCCAGCGCGTCACGCAGTGCTTCGATCCGATCCCGTCGCGCGGACTCGGCCGCCTGCGCGTCGACGAGCACCTGGTTGACCGACGTGCTGTTCCCGATCCCGGTCGCAGGAACGAACGAGCCCGCCAGGAGGACGGCACCGATGAGCCCGGCCGCCACGACGGCCGCGCGACGACCGTCCGCGGCGTGCACCGCCGGGGCCGTGTTCGGGTGCTGGCGATCGAGGGCGGCCCGGGTCGAGGCTGCGCGCGCCTCCGCCCGCGCCTGCTGCTCGGCGTAGTCCGAGTCGGTGAGCGATCCTGCGCGTCGATCCGTCTCCACGTCTCGGAGGGCTTCGAGCGCCACGCGGTGCCTGAGGTTTGCGGCGCCCAAATCATCGTCGACCGGCGATTCCCGGCCCGGGTTCGCCATCAGCGGTCGCAGCACGAACGCGGCCGCTGCCGCGAGACCGACCAGCAGGATCAGCGCCTCAGGCATCGAGAGCCTCGACCTCCTCGTGAAGGCGACGACGCTCCTCGGCCGAGGGCCGGTCGATCGGCATCGGGTCGAGGCGCTTGCGCGCAACGAGCCACGCGGCCAGCGAACCGACGCCGACGCAGACCACCCCAAAGGGAATGACCCAGGCCGCCGCGGAGGCAGGAGCGAGCAGGATCCATTCGCCGTATCGGTCCACGAAGTGGGCGCGCACCTCGTCCGCGGACGCACCGGCGGCGGTGAGCTCGTCGATCTGGCGGCGAATCTCCCGTGCCGACCCGGTCGGTGAGTCGGCAACGGAGAGGCCCTGGCAATCGGGACAGCGCAGCTCTCGCGCCAGCGCATCGGCGCGCTCGGCAGCCGTCGGCTCGGGTCCGAGCTGGATGACGAAGACGAGGCCAAGCGTGACCAGCGCCAGCGCGCCGCCCAGCGCGATCGCCGGCAGCCAGCGCTTCATCGGTTGACCTGCGGGAGAATGGTGGCCAGGCGCCCGGCCATGAGGGTATGGGTCAGCGGCCCGAACTGCTTGTCGCGAACGATGCCGTCGGCGTCCACGAAGAAGGTCTCGGGCGGGCCTGTCACGCCGAACTCGATCGCCAGGCGCCCGTCAGGGTCGATCACGTGGGCGTAGCCGGCATCACCGTAACGGGCCAGGAAGGCCTCGGCGTCGGCAGGGTCGTCGTTGTAGAGCACGCCGATAATGGTGACCTCGTCGCCGTACTGCTCGTGGGCGTCGGCGAGTACCGGGTGTTCGTCGACGCAGGCCGGGATACACCAGCT
>JACDBZ010000014.1 GCA_013694645.1 Chloroflexota bacterium | reverse complement strand
ACGCGCCTTCCTCAGCGATGGCCCTCCAGGCAGGTGCACCCCTCCGGGCCGACAAGGGCCGCGTGCCACGTGCCAGCCGGCAGGACGAATCCATCGCCTGCCATCAGCTCGACGGGCTGTTCGTCGGGACCCACGAAGAAGGTGATCGAGCCCGCTGCACAGATGAGGAGCTTCGTGGTCACATGCTGGTGCGCGGCGTATGGGTCACCGGCGGCGTTGCTCCACGCATGCGGTTCGACGCCGGCCGCCCGCAGGCGCTCACGCGACGCGTCGATCCCCTTCTCTCCGGCGCGGTCGTCGGGGAACGGCTCGAGCGGTGGGCCGATCAATCGACGACGAGGGCCGCTCGCTGGATCAGCACGTCGCCCTCGAGCCGCATGACGGCCACGATCCGGTCCAGTGGCAGGAGCCACGGTCGAATCTCAGATTCGTAGATGCCATCGGGATCACCCTCCGCGAGCATCGGTCCCAGGGCTGACTCCAGCGCCTCGCGCGTGCCCGCCAGGTCAAACCACGTGACTCCGGCATTCTCGCTGCCGCCCATCTCGGCGATCGCCTCCGCGTAGCGTGGCTGAGAGGCCAGCGAGTCGGACTCATCCAGGCTCAGGACTCGTCGTACGAAGCTCTCACCGAAGCCGATCAGGGCCCGATCCCCGGTCACCGCGTACTCGACCACCACGCTGGTCGGCGTCAGAAACATGGAGGACAGGGCGGCATCCGGGTTTTCCCAGCTGATGGAGGTGACGGTCACGCCGTTGACCTCCTCCTCGTCGACCGTGATCCCACTGGTCGGGTCGAGGGCGCCGAGTCCGGCGAATGACGCCAACTGACCGAGCCGGCGTTCCGCTGCGGCAACATCATTCGGCACCAGCACCAGACCTCCGTACGGCTCGCTGCCGTCGTAGCCGATGGCCATCGCTCCGTCGTCGATCCAGCTCACGAGATCCTCGATGTCGGCGCCAAGCGCGGCCTCCGCAGTGCCGATCCCTTCCTCGCCCTCGGGCGTGGTGGCCAACGCCTGCTTGATCGGCTCGATGACCGCGGCGAAGGCCGCGCCCAGGTTGCCAGCCTCGCTGAAGTAGAGGGCGTCGCCGGGAACCTCCCCGGCCAGGCCACGATCGTCGTTCTCGACCGCGAATGGACCGGTCGGCGGATCTGTGGCCGCGTCGAGCAGGATGCGATCACCGGACGCCGATACGGCCATGGCGCCGCGCAGTGGCTGATGCTCCATGAGGGATTCGAACGCGGCGGCGATCTCGGGAGATGCTGCCGCGCCCTCGGCGAGGGCATCGGCCATCAGATCGGTGAGGTCGTAGGCGGCGAAGACGAGCCAATCGTCCGGGAGCGTCTCGGTCAGCTTCGTCATCTCCGCCATCTCGGCGAGCGTCCCGCTGCCTTCCGCGTGGGTGTCGAGGGCGCGGACCACCGCCTCCGCGTCGGACCCGATGATGACCTGGTCATCCGTCAACGCGTAGGCTCCGGTCTCAGATCCCTCCGCGCTCCGGATCCTCACGCCGTTGTGCTCGGTCTCGGTGAAGGTCGGCGCGTCATCACCGGCCTCGGCAAGGAGACGCTCGATGCCGGCCTCGGCGGCGCCACCATCGCTCACGCCCAGCAGCACGACCGTGGGCGGCACCTCGGGTATGGCCATCGGATCGACGGGCATCGTCATTGCCGAGGCGGGGATCTCCGTCACCGCGATTGCCACGTGGCCATCGAACCAGGGAGCCACGTCATCGCCCCAGCTCACGCCGGCGTCTTCGTCGGCGAGCATC
The DNA here is from genome assembly GCA_013694645.1 of Chloroflexota bacterium. GTDB lineage: Bacteria > Chloroflexota > Limnocylindria > QHBO01 > QHBO01 > JACDBZ01. Next base: position 6,325 of record JACDBZ010000014.1, on the reverse strand, counting down.
TCATCAACGCGCGCGACCAGCTGCGAGTAGAGCGGCTGATCCAGGTCGACTCCCTCGATCGGCGGGAAGTGCCCAAGCATCTCGCGCAGGGCACCATCCTGGGCAGCGGACGGCTCGAGCCGCATCGCGACGAAAAACGGTGCGTCGGCGGGCACGTACGCTGCGCCCGAACCGACATCGACGGCACGCGTGGTCAGCAGGAAGCTGCCTACGGCAACGCCGATTCCGACGGCAAGGACGCCCACGACGCCGATGATCGCCAAGCGCCCGCTGGACATCCCGCCGCTGGATCGGACCGATTCGGTCACGTGAGTGGTACTCCCCTCGAGATCCGGCGCTCGGTAGCCGGACGTGCCGCTAGCGTACCGCCTGGGACCAAACCCCGCGCATCCCCCAATCGGGTCAGTGACGCCCCCACCTGACGAGGCGATTTCCGCCGATCGCTCCCGCGCCGAACGACGGGATCGGTGCCTGAAGGGCGATGGGGACAGGGAATCGGCCGCGTGCGCTAGAGTCGGCCCAAGCCCCATACCTCCACCCGCCGAGGTGCCGATGCCACCGACCGGAATCGCCGCCGGCGTCCTCTCCGCGATCTCCTTCGGCGCCGGCGACTTCGCGGGCGCGTTCGCCGCGCGCCGCGCCGGCGCGCTCATCGTGGTGGCCGGTGCGCATTTCGTGGGTCTCCTGGCCCTGCTGGTGGGACTGCTGATCCTGGCGCCGCCGATTCCCGACCTCGGCCCGGCGCTCATCGGCGTGGCGGCCGGTGTGGCCGGCGCCGGTGGCCTGGCCGCGCTGTATCGCGGCATGTCGTTGGGGTCGATGGGGATGGTCACATCGTTGAGCGGGGCCGGGTCGCTTGCCATCCCGCTCGTCGCCGGGGCTGCCTTCGGAGCATCGGTCACACCGCTTCAGCTGGCAGGAGTCGCGTGTGTCGCCGCGGCGGGCACGGCCGCCAGCGGAGCCTCCCGGGACGAGGTGGGGCGGCAGGCATTGCTGCTCGCCGCCGCCGCGGCTATTGGATTCGGCACCTGGTACGTCCTCCTCGACCTGGCCGCACGCAGCGGCGATCCGCTCTGGGCGCTCGTGTTCAGCCGCGCGACGTCAGCGAGCCTGGCGGCCGCATTCGCCCTTGGCCGCTTCGATCGCTCACGATTCCCATTCCGCATCGTCATCGCGGCGGGTCTCTTCGACGTCGGCGGCAACGCGCTCTACGTCGTTGCGCGCGAGGTGATCCCGATCGGGTTGGCGGCGGCGCTGACGGGGCTGTACCCGGTCGTCACCATGATCCTTGCGCGCGTCGTGTTGGGCGAGCGACTGCCACGCCTGGGCCAGCTCGGGGTTGCCTTCGCCCTCCTCGGCATCGTCCTCATCTCGGCCGGTGGGTAGCGATCTCCCGGTCGCCGGTAAGCCAATGGTAAGCGGCCGGTAAGCGTCGCTGGAGTTCCATGTCGGCCTGCCCCAAGGCGATCCGCGCCGGGTCGCGAGAGGGGCACGCACGAGGAGATCCAGATGTCGCGCTTCCCCCTCCGCCGTTCCCTGCTGTGGTCGCCGCTCGTCGCTCTCGTCGCTCAGCTCGTACTCGCTGCAGCCGCCGCGGCCGTGACCGGAGGTGGCGACTTCCCGCGGAGCTGATACGGGTCGCCGGCGGTAGAATGGCTGGCCCGCCCTCGAAGCCAGCCGAGCCACCATACCGCCGCATGACCTGGGATCGCGTCGCCATCGTCGAGCGCCAGCTCGACAGCTACCTCGAGACAGCCGGGCCGATCGTGGGCCGGCTCGCTGCCGATGCCCCGCTACGGGCTGGTGGCGGCCTGACCGCCGCCCGTGCGCTGGCCATCTTCGAGGACCAGCTCGCCTCTCGTCAGCTTGATGTTGCGGCCCGCGAGCTGAAGGAGACGAATCGCAGCTTCTACACCATCAGCTCGGCCGGGCATGAGAACAACGCGCTGATCGGGGCCAGGCTACGGGTCGACGATCCGGCGTTTCTGCATTATCGGTCCGGCGCATTGATGATGGCGCGCGCCCGCCAGGTGGCAGGCAGCACGCCCATCCTCGACACGCTGCTGGGTGTCGTCGCCTCGAGCGAGGATCCCATCAGCCAGGGTCGACACAAGGTCTGGGGCAGCCGGCAGCTGTGGGTGCCTCCCCAGACGAGCACGATTGCCAGCCACCTTCCGAAGGCGATGGGCCTGGCCTTCAGCCTGGCGCGTGCCAAACGCCTTGGCGTCGCAAGTGGCCTTCGCGCCGATGCCATCGTGGCCTGCTCTTTCGGCGACGCCAGCGCGAACCACGCCACCGCTCTGTCGGCGGTGAACACGGCCCGCTACGCGGTGCGCCTGGGTCAGCCGATGCCTCTGTTGCTGATCTGTGAGGATAACGACACCGGCATCAGCGTGCCGACCCCCGATGGCTGGATCGCCGCCACCTTCGGAAACCAGCCGCACCTGGCCTACTTCCTGGCCGATGGTGAGCTGGACGATGTGTGGGACGCGGTCGGGACTGCGATCGATCACGTGCGCGAGACGCGCCAGCCGGCATTCCTGCACCTGAGGACCGTCCGACTCTGGGGCCACGCGGGCAGCGATGCGGAGCAGACCTACCGCGCCGTGGCGGAGATCGAGGCCGTGGAGGCGCGCGACCCGATCCTGCGAAACGCGCAGCGGCTGGTGGAGTCGGGTGCCGCTGATGCCGGCATGCTCAAGGATCTGGTGCGGGAGACCCGCGAACGCGTCCGCGCCGTGGCCGAAGAGGCGGCGCGTCGACCCCGGCTACAGACAACCGAGGAGGTGGTCGCGCCGATGGCACCCCATCACCCGGAGCTCGTCTCGAAGAGGGCCGCGACCCCGGTGGCAACGCCCGACGAGAGAGCCGCCCTTTTCGGCGTCACGTTGCCGGAATCCGTCACTGCGCCGACCGGCAGGACCATGGCCGCCCTGCTCAATGCGGCGCTCGCCGATGAGCTCCTTCGCCGCCCGGAGCTGTTCCTGTTCGGCGAGGACGTCGCGCGTAAGGGCGGCGTGTACAACGTGACCAACGGGCTCCAGAAGCGATTCGGGCAGGGGCGCGTGTTCGACACGCTGCTCGACGAGACGAGCATTCTCGGCATCGCCCAGGGCGCGGCCCATATTGGCCTGCTGCCGGTCCCCGAGATCCAATACCTCGCCTACATCCACAACGCACTCGACCAGATTCGTGGAGAGGCAGCCTCGCTCCAGTTCTTCAGCTCGGGGCAGTTCCGCAATCCCATGGTGGTGCGGGTCGCGGGCTTCGCTTATCAGAAGGGATTCGGTGGTCACTTTCACAATGACAACTCCATCGGCGCACTCCGCGACATTCCAGGTCTCGTGATCGCCACGCCGGCGCGCGGCGACGACGCTGCCCGCATGTTTCGCGGGGCGGTCGCCATGGCGATCGAGGACGGCCGGGTGGTCATCTTCCTGGAACCGATCGCGCTCTACCACGAGAAGGACCTGCATGAAGACGGCGACGGAGGGTGGCTGACCGACTACCCGCCTCCGCCGGAGGCGCTCCTGCCCGGCGAGGTCGGACTTTACGGAGCCACCGATGCGGATGCGGACGTGCTTCTCGTCAGCTATGCGAACGGTCTGCGCCTCAGCCTCCAGGCGGCGAAGCGGCTCGCCGACGAACATGGCCTGCGTGCGCGCGTCCTCGACCTCCGCTGGCTGAATCCCCTGCCATCCGCGGCCATCCGCTCGCATGCCGCCGAAATCGGCACGGTCGTCGTCGTCGACGAATGCCGTTCCACCGGCGCGGGGGTGGCCGACGCCATCCTCGCAGACCTCGCGGAGCAGCGGATAGGACGCCGGCTGGCATCCGTACGAGCGGTCGACTCATTCGTGCCACTCGGACCGGCAACGTCGGCGGTCCTGGTGGGCGTGGACCAGGTCATCGCCGCATCGGTCGCGGCCGTCGGTCGCCGTCGCCACGCCACCGGGCCTCGATCATGACGCGGGCGGCCGTCGCCTTCCCCGCGCGAGGCTCGTATGGACCGGCCTCGCTCGGCTCGCTGCCGACCGCTCACCCATGGGTGCGTCGCGCCGACCAGTTGCGGCTCGACTACGACCTTCCCGCACTCTCGGTCCTGGACGGCGCCGGCCGCTTCGACCCCGCCGTCCACCTTCGCTCGGCGAACGCCTCTCCGCTCGCATTCGTGTGCGGTCTGCTCGACGCTGAGCGCATCGCGGGGGACCACGAAGTTGTCGTCGTCATCGGAAGCTCGGGCGGCTGGTATACCGCACTTGCCGCCTCGGGCGCACTCGAGTTCGATGATGCCTTCCGACTGGTGCAGACGATGGCGGTGCTGGCCGAGGATGCGATCGTGGACGAAGATCGCGGCGGTCAGCTCATCTACGCGCTGACCGACGACGAGTGGCAGGTGGACCCCGCGCGTACGAATGCCGTCGATGCCATCGTGGCCGGCCAGGAAGACGGCGCGCATCGGTCCATTGAGCTGGGGGCATTCACGGTCATCAGCGGCACGGCCACCGGAATCACGAACGTCGCCGAGAAGCTGCCACCGGTCGAAATCGGCTCGCTTCGATTCCCGCTTCGGCCCGTGATGCAGGAGGCATGGCACACGCCCCTCCGCGCGGCCACGGCCGCACGCGCCGCCGAGCGCCTGTCGGGCCTCACCTGGTCGGCGCCCAACGTAACCCTCGTTGATGGGCGAGGCGCCCGCTTCACCCCGTGGTCGACCGATCCGGCGGAGCTCGCCCATCACACCATCAGCGAACAGCCCATGAGCACATACGATTTCGCTCTGAGCCTGCGCGTCGCGCTCCGGGAATACGCGCCGGAGGTCATCCTGCTGCCCGGACCCGGCGCCAGCCTCGGCGAGGTGTGCGCGCAGGCGATCGTCGCCGAAGGCTACCGGGACAACCGATCGCGCGTGGAGCTGGAGGCAACGCAGGCCAGTGCCACACCCGTCCTCCTCTCCGTGCGCCGATGATCGAGCGCCGTGTCCGCCTGCGCGGACCGCTCGACCTCGGTCAGACGCTCTGGCCACTGCGCCACGGGCTTGGCGACCGCACCGTTCGATTGCTGGCCGATGAGGCATGGCTCACTGCGCGCACGCCCGACGGCACGGCTTCGATTCACCTGTGCCAGCGCGGGACGTCGATCGAGGCTCAGGCCTGGGGCGACGGCGCCGAGCACCTGCTCGAGTCGGTCCCGACCCTGATCGGCGAGGCCGATGAGCCCAACGGGCTGGTTGCACGGCACCCCATCATTCGTGATCTACAGCGTCGCCACCCCGGCCTTCGATTGCCGCGCAGCGGGCGCGTGCTCCAGGCGCTGGTGCCATCGGTCTTCGAGCAGAAGGTCACCGGGACCGAGGCATTTCGCGCCTATGCGGCACTTCTTCGCGTCCATGGCGAACCGGCGCCCGGTCCGGGCGGACTCCTTCTGCCACCCGCGCCCGAGACCCTCGTGCGCATGCCATACCACGCCTATCACCCCATCGGCATCGAGCGACGCCGTGCCGACGTCGTGCGTCGAGCGTCTGCGCGGGCGACGTGGCTCGAGTCGTCCGCGACAGCCGAGGAAGCGACCCGCCGGTTGACCTCGCTGCCGGGGATCGGTCGGTGGACGGCTGCCGAGGTCGCGCGTAGCGCGTTCGGCGATCCGGACGCGGTCAGCATCGGCGACTTCCACCTGCCGAACGTGGTGGCGTGGGCTCTCGCTGGGGAGCCACGCGCCGATGACGCACGCATGCTCGAGCTGCTCGAGCCGTACCGCGGCCAGCGCGGACGGATTCAGCGGTTGCTCGAGGTCGGTCGTGTGGTGGCGCCGCGTTACGGACCGCGCATGGCGCCGCGCCGCATCGCCGCCCTCTGACTGGTCCTCGACTTCGCCCTGGCTCGTGGAGCCCTCGCCTCCGATCCTTGGGTGACGAATGTAGGTAAATCTGGATTGACGACCACGGTAGTGTCAGACGAAGAAGCCGGTCGCGCGTGCTCTCTCCCCCCGGGCAGGCGCGGCCGGCTTCGTCTCCCCGTCCTCTGGCGCTGGGCGCACTGATTGCTACTTCGGCAGGACTGCCGCGAGATCCCAGGCGCGCAGACTGTCATCGGACAGCCGAAGCAGGATTCCCGGCTTCGGTCGTCCCTCGGTCGCCATCCGCGCTCCGTCGCGTTCTCCGAGATAGCGTCCCCCGATGGCCGCCCGCACACGCGTGACGTCGCAGTCGATCAGCTCGCACTCTCCCCGCACCTCGATGCCACGGAAATGGTCGGACGGCCTCGAACGCCACCAGGGCACACCGCGGATCGCGGGCCAGGTGCGTCAGTTTCGGGTCGCCCTTGGC
>JACDBZ010000298.1 GCA_013694645.1 Chloroflexota bacterium | reverse complement strand
GACGGGGTCGTGCCGCCGCCAGCGGACGAGCTCAATCCGACGAACGTGGCCGCGCTGTCGCAGGTCGGCGACGCCATCGAGGCACAGGAGAGCGACATGCTGGAATTCGGTCGGAGCGAGGCCGACGTGACGACGCGCATCGACGTGTCCGCATACAGCGAGGCGAAGCGCCGCAGCATGGACTGCCACAGGACCCAGCGCCAGGATCTCGGCTGGTTGCTGGACCTGCCGGACGACCTGGCTCACCAGGCGATCGCCACCGAGTACTACGTCCTCCGCTGGCTCGACGGGTCGGACGTTCCCTCCACGCACCACGAGACCTCGCTGCTCGGCGAATAGGGCCTCGAACCGCGTACCATCCCGACCATGGCCAATCGCACCCTGACAATGACCGACGAACTGGTCGCCTACGTCCACGAGTTCGGCGTCCGTGAGCATCCCGTGCTGGCGGCGCTCCGCGATACGACGATGACGCTGCCTGAGTCCAACATGCAGATCGGCCCCGATCAGGGCGCTTTCATGGCGCTCCTGGTGCAGGCCAGCGGCGCGAGGCGCATCCTCGAGATCGGCACCTTCACCGGCTACAGCTCCACGGCCATGGCCCTCGCGCTGCCCGCCGACGGGCGCATCCTATGCTGTGACGTCAGCCGGGAATGGACCGATATTGCCCGCGGCGCCTGGACGGATGCCGGCGTCGAGGACAAGATTGAGCTCCGCCTGGCGCCCGCCACCGAAACGCTGACAACGCTCGATGACGACAGCTTCGACCTGGCCTTCATCGATGCCGATAAGCCTGGATACGACGCCTACTACGAGGGCTGCCTGCGGGTGGTACGACCGGGTGGGCTGATCCTGATAGACAACGTGCTGTGGAGCGGCCGCGTCGTCGACGCGGCGGAAGACGACGAATCCACGCGCATGATCCGTGCGCTCAACGAGAAGATCGCGTCGGACGATCGAGTGGACCACGTGATTCTGCCGATCGGCGATGGCCTGACGATCGCGCGCCGTCGTCCCTGAGGGGACCTGATGTCGCTCGAGACACCGACGCCCGGTGATCCGTCGCGCGGCGAGGTCGCCGCCACGACTCCGCGCCGACCGTCGCTGTGGCGGCACGGGAACTTCGTCAAGCTCTGGTCGGCGCAGACGATCAGCCAGTTCGGCGACGAGATCACCCAGCTCGCTCTTCCGCTCGTCGCGATCCTGACACTGGAGGCCACGCCATTCCAGATCGGGCTGCTTGGCACCTTCCAGTTCCTGCCCTTCATCCTGCTCACGATCCCGGCGGGCGTGTGGGTGGACCGCATGCGACGCAAGCCGATCCTGATCGGTGCCGATATCGGTCGTGCGCTCCTGCTGACCTCGATCCCGGTGGCCTTCGCGGGTGGGTGGCTCTCGATCCCGCAGCTCTACGTCGTCGCCTTCGCCGTGGGTTGTCTCGAGGTCTTCTTCGACGTCGCGTACCAGTCGTACCTGCCTGCGGTGGTGGAGCGTGACCAGCTCGTGGAGGGAAACTCCAAGCTCGAGCTGTCGGTGTCGGCCTCGTCGGTCATCGGCCCGGGAATCGCCGGATTCCTGGTGGAGCTCGTGCGGGCGCCGCTCGCGATCCTGTTTGATGCGCTCTCGTACGTGGGATCCGTGATCATGCTGCTCTTCATTCGCCGTCCCGAGCTGCTGCCGCCGCCGCATGACCCGGCCGCCGGCCCGCGTCCATCCATGCGTACCGAGGCGGCGGAAGGGCTGCGCTACGTCTTCGGACACCGCTACCTGCGATCGATCGCCGCCTGCACCGGCACGCTCAACCTGTTCGGCAACATCGGCGGCGTGATCCTGCTCCTCTACATCGTCGAAGAGCTGGGGATCACTGCGGGGACCATCGGCATCATCTTCGGAATCGCGAACCTTGGGGTGCTGATCGGAGCGCTCAGCGCGGAGCGGTTGGCTCGCCGCTTCGGCATGGGACACACGATCGTGGGCAGCGCAATCGCGTCACCGCTGGCCCTGGTGCTCGTTGCCATCGCGCCGCGAGATGCGCCGATCCCGTACCTCGTCGCCGGCGGCGTCATCGGTGCGGCGACCGCGGTCATCTACAACATCAACCAGGTCAGCCTGCGGCAGGCGATCACGCCGGAACGCATGCAGGGCCGCATGAACGCCACCATGCGCTTCATCGTGTGGGGCACGATCCCGATCGGCTCGATCGTCGGTGGGCTCCTCGGCGGCGGGATCGGATTGCAGGCGACGATCTGGGTCGGCGCCATCGGCTCATTCATCGGGTTCCTGCCCGTCCTCTTCTCACCGGTCCGCTCGCTCCAGTCGATCCCGGACGCCGAATCGGCATGACCATCAGGGCGCCGATGCGCTGCTCGGCCGCGGCCGAAGAGCTCGATGAGCCGATGATCGGCAGCGTCGACCAGCGCGTTCGCTGGCTGCTGATCGAGGACCGCAGCGCCTGGGGCACCGACGCGGTCAGGGACGTTCTCGGCGCGGATGTCGCGGGCGTGGCGAAGAGGGGGGGGATGCGGGTGCTGCTGGTGCGCCGACGCGAGGGCGACCCCGCCGCTGATGTCGTCCGCCGAGTGATGCTGGTGGACACGGGAACGCACGAGATGGCGATCCGCACCGTGCGAGACCCGTCCGAGCTGACGATCAACGCGCTCGCCGATGCGCCCGTCGCCGAGTTCGGCGCCGTCATGCACGATCCGATCTTCCTCGTCTGCACGAACGGCAAGCGCGACGCCTGCTGCGCCCTTCGTGGACGTGCGCTGGCGAGCGCGTTGGCGGCGGGCCATGCCGAGCGGACCTGGGAATGCACGCACCTCGGCGGACATCGCTTTGCGGGCAACCTTGTCTGCCTGCCAGAGGGCATCATCTACGGCCGGGTGACGTCCACGGACGGACCGCGGCTCGCGGACGCGTATCTCGACGGTCGCCTCGATCCGTCGTTCCTGCGTGGGCGCTCGGCGTGGCCGCCGCCCGCGCAGGTCGCCGAGCAGGCGCTCCGGCTCCGGCTCCGCTTCGACGGTCTGCGTGATGTCACGCTCGCCCGCGCCACGATTGCCGAGGACCGGGCCACCGTCACGCTCGCCACGGCTGCTGGCCGGATGCACACGCTCGAGCTCCAGGCCACGCGCCTCGGCCCGCCCCGACCGATCAGCTGCCGTGCCGATGAGCTCGACGAGCCGCTGCACTGGCGCGTCATCCAGGGCTGATTCGATCTCCAATCGCGATCTCGCCATCGTCGAGGACGCTGACCCGCAGCCCGCCGCGGTGCGCGAGGTCGCGCAGGATCGGCCGGCCGATCATCCCCTCGAGATAGGTGCATGGCTCGCAGGTGCGCTCGCCGCGGCAGCGGACGGCGCCGATCGTGAACTCGCGGCCGATGAGCGCGTCCAGGTCCACGCCGCTGGTCGTCACGTTGCGTCGCGTGGCGCCGGGCGGCAGGTTGAGCTCATCGAGCACCTCGCCGGAAACGAGCGTGAGCTGGCGGTCGCCGGCGGGATGGTCGGACCACCTGCCGCTGTCGTCGGCGTAGCGATCGCCGTCGATGCCGATGCCGGCGAGCAGCGACGCCCGCTCGAGCGAGCGCATGGGAGAACCGGCCGCATCGGCGACGTGAATGGCTTCGACTCGTCCGTCCATCGGGCCAGTGTATCGCGATGACCGTCGCGACCCGCCGTCGTGCGGCGAGAATAGGACCATGGCCATGCCGCGCGAGCTATTGATCGAAGCTGCCGAGCGCTGGGGCACGCCGCTGTACGTCACGGATCTCGACGCCGCGGCAGCCGCCGCACACGCCTGGCGGAGTGCGCTTCCCGGAGCGCTCGTTGCGTACGCGGTCAAGGCAAACCCCGATCCGGCACTCCTGCGCCGCCTGGTCATTGAGGGCTTCGGGTTCGAGGTCGTCGGGCCGGTCGAGCTGGCGCTGGCCCTCCGCGCCGGCTGCCCGCCCGAGCGCGTCGTGGTCAATGGCGTCGGACAGACCGATGCCGACCTGGCGGACGGCCTCGCCACGGGCGCTCTCGTCAACGCCGAGACGCTCGGCGCACTCGATGTCCTCGTCCACGCCGGTCCGGGACGAATCGGGCTGCGGCTGAACCCGGGCCTCGAGGCGGACACCCATCCGTATCTCGCCACCGGTGCGGCCGACGCGAAGTTCGGGCTCGCGCTTGACGAGCTGCCGGTGGCGATGGACATGGTGAAGCGCGCAGGCCGCGCCGTGGCCTCCATCGGCGCACATATCGGCTCCGAGATCGATGATCCACAATCGTTCGGGCGGCTCGCAACGCTGATCTCATCCCTGGCCCAGGAGACCGGCGCGACGCAGGTTGACCTCGGAGGTGGCTTCGCGGGATCACCGGCCGCGTGGGCAGCCGCCGTCCGGCCGCATCTTCCGGAGGCGATGCGCCTGATCGTCGAGCCCGGCCGCAGCATCGTGCGCGATGCCGGTTGGCTGTTGACACGCGTGGCCCGCGTGCAGGCACGCGGTCACCTGATCGCCGATGCCGGCATGACCGAGTTTCTGCGGCCGATGCTCTACGGCTCCCGACATGCGGTGACCGTTCTCACGCCGGGCACCGATCTGCCGCCACACGAGGGAGATTGGACGCTGTCCGGGCCGATCTGCGAATCGGGCGACGTGCTTTCCCGCCACGTCGAAGAGCCGTCTGGCGAGGGAGCCCTGATCGCGATCGGGCAGGCCGGAGCCTATGGCCTCGCCATGGCCTCGACCTACAACGGCCGGCTGCGAGCGGCCCAGGCGGTGATCGAGGGCGAGACGCTGCGCCTCAGCCGCCGCCGGGAAACGCTCGAGGATCTCGTCGCGCGCGACGCCTAGCCGCGGCGGCCGAGGTTGAGGATCCGGTAGACGGTGGCGGTTGCGACGCCATACACGACGT
>JACDBZ010000297.1 GCA_013694645.1 Chloroflexota bacterium | reverse complement strand
TCAGTATGGCCGAAGGGCGGTCGACGCACGGCTGGCGCGGGTACAATCCGCGCCCGTGAGCCAAGGGACCGTCGACCGGCCAGCGAACCCTGCGACCGAGGCGGGACCGCCCCGGCGCACGCTTCTGCGTCGGCTCCTCGGCGAATCAGCGGTGTACGGCCTCGGAGGCGTGGCCAACCAGGCGCTGGCCATCATCCTGGTCCCGATCTACGCCCGCCAGCTGGGACTCGAGAACTACGGCGTCGTGGCCATCCTCACCGCGACGTTGTCGCTGTCGACGCTCGTCGCATCCCTGGCGCTGCCACACGCGTTCTTTCGCTCATACCTCAAGGAGACCGACGACGAGCGGCGCCGCGTCCAGGTGCTGCGCACGACCCTCGGGCTGCGCCTCATCGTTTCCCTGCTGGCGCTGATCGCGCTCATGGGCCTCGCGCTGCCGCTGGCGACGGTGCTCCTCGGCGACGCGGATGCATGGCTGCTGTTGGCCCTCATCAGCCCGATTGTGTTCTTCGACACGCTGAATCTCGTCCCGCTCTCGTTCCTGCGGGCGGAGCGACGGCCGCGCCCGTACGCCGTCATCGCATTCAGCAGGGCGGTGCTCGGCAGCCTGCTGATCATCCTCTTCGTCGTCGTGCTGGATCTCGGCGTGATCGGCGTCGTCCTGGGCTCCGCCTGCTCGGCCCTCGCGAGCGCGGGCGCCGGGATGGCCGTTCTTGCCCGCGAAGGACGCCTGGGCGTTGGGTTCGACCGCGGCCTGGTCCGCCACATGCTTGCCTTCAGCCTGCCGCTCGTTCCCGCATCGGTGGCGAGCTGGACGCTCAACCTATCCGATCGCTACCTGATCTCCGCCTTCGAGGGGGCGGCCGCGGTCGGCATCTATTCCGCCGGCTACACCGTGGGGCTGGCGATCAACGCGCTGGCCATCTCGCCGTTCACGCTGGCCTGGGGTGCCGCGTACTGGGAGATCGCCAGGCAGGGCGATGCGCGGGACGTCATCGCGCGGGTGCTGACCGGCTTCACGGCGCTCGCGTCGTTCGCCGCTCTCGGCCTCGCGGCCCTCTCGACCGACGTCTTTCGCATCTTGCTCACGCCGGAGTTCGAGCCTGGGCGCTTTGTCACACCGTTCAGCGCATTCGCCTACGTCCTGTACGGCATCTTCACGATCGTGACGACGGGCCTGAACCTCGAGGGCCAGACGCGTCGTCTGCCCCTGGTGCTGGGCGTGACGGCTGTCGTCAACGTCGTCCTGAACCTCGTGCTGATCCCGGCGCTCGGCTACTTCGGCGCCGCCATCTCAACGATCCTCAGCTACGGGATGCTGGCCCTCGTGGCGGGTCGAGTCTCGCAGCGCTTCTACGCCGTCCCCTGGGAGCTCGGCCGGGTGCTGGCTCTCCTGGGTCTCGGACTGGCCCTGTCGGTGGCCGCGCTGCTCGGTCCCGATCATGCGGGGTGGCGCCTCGCATGCATTGCTGTCTATCCGATGGTCGCGATCGGGCTGCGGATCGTGCCAGTGCGGCTGCTGACGCCACTGATCGGACTGCTGCGCCGCGGTTGACGCGTCACGCGCGCTCGGCGGCGAGGAGGTCGTCCCAGAGGCGCGCCATGGCCGTCTGCCATCGCTCCAGGCTATAACGGTCGGCGGTCGCGGCGACCGCGGCGGGGTCGTAAGCGGGCACTCGCGCGATCGCACCGGCGAAGTTCCCATCAGTCACACGCGTGCCGTTCACGCCGTCGATCACGATGTCGCGCAGACCACCGACGTCTGACGCCACCACCCAGCGTCCGCTGGCGATCGCCTCGACCGCCACCAAACCGAACGGCTCCGCCACCGAGGGCATCAGCACGACATCGTGACCCGCCATGAGCGCCGGGATCTCGTCCGGCTCGACGTCGCGCAGCCAGGGACCGACCAGCGTGTCGGCGAGCTCAACGGCCACCGGGTAGCCCTTGCGCGCGTTCCGCCCTCCCAGGTACAGGACGCGCCCGGTACGCGGTGGCGGGGTCACCGGAAAGCGAGCGAGATCGACACCGGGCGGCGCGATGATCGGCTCGACCCCCATCTGGCGGATGTAGGCAGCGGTGTCCTGCGAATTTGTGACGACAAGATCCGCGTGGCGATTGACGAAGGCGGTGAGCCAGCGGATCGGGAACGGCTTCCGATTCCAGCCCCGGACGTCACGGCCGTGCGCGTACACCACCAGCGGCACCCGGCGCAGCCTGGCGACCAGCAGCCCAACGAGCCCGGTCGGCACGGCCATGTGCGCCTCGACCCCGCAAATCGGCCCTCGCACGCGGAGCGCATCGACCAAAAGGAACGCGTAGATCACGGGCCACGGCGCTCGGCCGGGGCGGGGATGGACGACTCGCAGGTCCGGCACGCCACGCACCCGGTCGCGCACGAAGCTCCCCAGGCTCGGCCGCTCGGTTGTCGGCCAGATGCGGGTCAGAACGATGATCCGCCCGCGGGCCTTTTCGTCAGGCATTCGTTGGCACGAGCGCGCGCACGATGGCGGTCGCTCGCTCAGACCATGCGGCGGATCGAGCGCCGGCATGCGCATTGGCCGACCATCGATCAAGCTCCGAAGGCGAGGCCGATGCGACACGACCGATCGCATCCGCCATGGCATGCACGTCGTCTCCCATGACGATCCCCGCATCGCTGTCGCGCACCACCCGCGCCTGCTCCTCGCAGTCGGTCACGAGCAGCGGGCGACCGTACGCGAGGTAGTCGTACAGCTTGATCGGCAATGCCAGGTCGTTGTATGAGTTCCTCGGACGCGGGATGACGGTGGCGAGAACGTCGGGTAGCAGGCGCACGATCCCGTCGCCCTCGGCGCGCACCATCTGCAGCCAGGCCGGATGTGGTGACGGCGGCTCCTGTCCCGGCCGGCTGACCATGATGAGCCCCACGTTCACGCCCTGCTCGCGCGCCCGGCCAACGGCCGCGATCAGGCGCTCGCCCCCCTGTGCCGGCAGTCGTGCGTCGCCCACGAACAGGAGACCTTGGGCCGTGGCGTCGCGCCGGATGTCGATCGGGTGCGGTGAACCGGGTGGCAACAGAACGGAACCCGCAGCCTCGCCCACCACCGCGCGTGCCAGGCCGAGCGACGGGAAGGCGAGGTGCGTCGAGACCGACCCCAGGGCCCGCATGGCCGGGATGAACGCGCGCGCGCCGATCCAGCGACGAAGAGAGTCGGCGCGGTAGTAGTCCTCGAACAACTGGTAGGCGTCGCGAATGTAGGTCAGCACCGGGATCCCGAGCGCGCGCGCGAGCCCCAGAAACGCGATGTCGGTCTCGGCGGGCAGGAAGCTCGAGCTCTCGACGTAGATGCCGTCGAGCCCGCGCAGCCGCCCACCGAATGCGTAGCCCGCCAATGCTGCGCGGCGCGCGCCACGGTAGCCCGCGACGACGTCGAGATCGACGAGGCGCGTCAGCTCATCGCGAAGGTGGCTGATCCTGACCGTCGGTCCCCAGCTTCCCTGGTCCAGG
>JACDBZ010000291.1 GCA_013694645.1 Chloroflexota bacterium | reverse complement strand
GCACCGAGGTCGGCGGCATCAACCGTTACCGTCGTGCGTCGCGCGGCGTGACCGTGATGAAGCCCAACCCCGGGGACCGGATCGTCTCGATCACCGTCTTCGTCGACAACCGGCCGCCCGAGGAGCTCGTCGAGGCCGAATAGGCCGTCGGATTCACGCGTCCGTCGCGGATGGGTGGACGACAGGCGCGCGGCAGCTGGCGCATCGGTCCCAAGACCGGCGCAGGCTACCGCGTTGACCGCTAGAATCGGTGAGCCTGACCCGCCCCGCGGAGATCGACGTGTACGCCGACGAGTTCAGTATCTACGCCGGCAACGCCAACAAGCCGCTCGCCGAACGGATCACCCGCTACCTCAAGACCCAGCTCGGTGAGGTGGAGGTCTTCCAGTTCGCGAACGAGAACATCTTCGTGCGCGTGATGGAGAACGTCCGCGAGCAGGACGTCTTCCTGGTGCAGCCCACCAGCCGTCCGGTGAACCAGTCGATCATGGAGCTGCTGATCATGATCGACGCCTTCAAGCGCGCCAGCGCGGGTCGAATCACGGCGGTCATCCCGCACTACAGCTACGGTCGGTCGGACAAGAAGGACCAGCCGCGGGTGCCGATCACGGCGCGCCTGATCGCCGACATGCTCACCGTCGCTGGGGCCGATCGGGTCCTCACCATGGACCTCCACCAGGGCCAGATCCAGGGCTTCTTCAGCATCCCGGTCGATGAGCTCACCGCCGTGAACCTGATCTGCGCGCACATCAAGGCCAAGCAGCTCGATGACATCGTGGTCGTCTCCGAGCTCGGATTCGCAAAGAGAGCGCGTAACTTCGCCGAGCTGCTCTCGGCGCCGCTGGCCATCGTCGAGAAGCGACGGCTGGGGAACGAGGACCGCAGCGAGGTGATGAACATCATCGGCGAGGTGGGCGGCAAGACGGCGATCATCATCGATGACGAGGTGGATACCGCCGGATCCCTGATGGAGGCCGTCGGTGCACTGCAGGCGGCAGGTGCGCGCGCCATCTACAGCTGCGCGACCCACGGCGTGTTCTCCGGTTCTGCGCTGGAGCGCATCGCTGAGTCCGCGCTCACCGAGGTCATCGTCACCGACACGATCCCGCTTCCACCGGGGGCCGATGACCCGCGCATCACGGTCCTCAGCGTCGCGCCGCTCTTCGGCGAGGCGATCAAGCGCATCCATCGCGGCGAGAGCGTTGGGGCCCTCTTCAGCTCGGAGGTCAGGCTGGTCGAAGAGATGACCTTCTGGGATGAAGAGGCGGCCGATGACGACAGCCCGGTGCCGGAGAACGTTCGCGTGAGCGCCGGCGGGTGAGCAGCACGCCCGGCGTCAAGCTCGGCGTCCTGCTCTGGAGCCAGGGCACGGACTGGGCGTCGTACGAGCGATCGGCAAGCCGTGTCGATGAGCTCGGCTACGACTCGCTCTGGACGTGGGATCACCTGTACGCAATCTTCGGCGACCCCTACCAGCCCATCTTCGAGGGCTGGATGTCGCTGGCCGCGTGGGCCAAGGTCACGAAACGAGTCCAGCTTGGCCTGCTGGTCGGTGCGAACACGTTTCGCAATCCGGGCCTCGTGGCGAAGCTGGCGACCACGCTGGACCACCTGAGCGACGGGCGGGCCGCGCTCGGCATCGGCGGAGCGTGGTTCGAGCTCGAGCACACGGCGCACGGCATCGAGTTCGGATCCGGCTTCGGACAACGGCTCAACTGGCTGGACGAATCGGTGGGCGCAATGCGCGCGCTCCTGGATGGCGAGGAGGTCAGCTCGCCACCGGGCGGGCGCTACCAGTTCGATTCGCTGCGCCATGAGCCCCTGCCGATCCAGGCGCGCCTGCCGATCATGATCGGCGGGTCCGGCGAGCGCAAGACGCTGCGCACCGTGGCGAAGTACGCCGATCAGTGGAACGCCATGGGCAGCATCGAGAAGCTGCGGCACAAGGACGGCGTGCTGCGCTCCCATTGCGAGGCGGTCGGTCGCGATCCGGATGAGATCGAGCGGACCGTCGGATGCAAGCCGATCATCCGCGATACCGAAGCCGAGGCGCAGAAGGTGTGGGAGGCGCAGATGGCCCACAACCGAACGCCAATGACCGATGTCGCGGAGGACGACACCTTCTGGGTCGGAACGGCGGAGCAGCTCGCGGAGCGAATGATCGCGTGTCGCGAGAT
>JACDBZ010000084.1 GCA_013694645.1 Chloroflexota bacterium | reverse complement strand
TGAGCGCGCCCTCCATGGCGATCGGGAAGCCCACGCCACGGCCGATGAAGATGAAGTCGCGCACGCCCGCATAGCGTTGTGCGAGCTTCTTGATCTGCGGCGCGACCTTCAGCGTCTCGGCCGCCAGACGAGGCAGCTCACGGAGCGCCTGGCCGAACGTGCGCAGCTGCCGATCGCGTAGCGTCCCACGCACCCGGGCGAGGTGGAGCGCGATCATCTGAAGGACGAGCACCTGGGTCACGAAGGCCTTCGTGCTGGCGACCGCGATCTCCGGGCCGGCCTGCAGGTAGCAGACCGCATCGGCCTCGCGCGTGATCGCACTCCCGACCACGTTGGTGACGACGATGACGGTGGCGCCGCGCTCCTCCGCCATCTTGAGCGGGGCGAGCGTGTCCGCGGTCTCTCCCGACTGGCTCACGCCGATGACCAGGGTCCGGGAGTCGATGGGCGGCGGGCTGTAGCGCATCTCAGAGCCGACCTGCATGGTGGCTGACAACCCGACCCACTCCTGGAGCAGGTAGGTGGCGACATGCGCCGCGTAGCTGGCGGTGCCACATCCCACGACGTAGACGCGATCGATCTCCCGCAGCTTCTCCTCGATGACCCTGAGCTCGTCCAGGTTGACGTTGCCGTCCCTGTCCACACGGCCGCGCAGGCATTCCTGGATGGCATGCGGCTGCTCGTAGATCTCCTTGAGCGTGAAGTGCGCGAAGCCACCCTTTTCGGCGGCGTCGATGTTCCAATGGATCTCGGTGACGTCGCGCTGAAGCTCCGTGCCGTCCAGCGACGAGATCCGCGTCCCGGAGGGGGTGACGTCGGCGACGTCACCCTCGTGCAGGATGATGACGTTCTTGGTGTGCTCGAGGATGGCCGGCACATCGCTGGCGAGGAACCCTTCGCCGTCACCGAGCCCCACGATGAGCGGCACGTTCATCCGTGCGCCGACGATCCGATCCGGATGGTCGGTGTGCATGACGCCGATGGCATACGCCCCGCGCACCTCACCGAGGGCCTGTCGCACGGCTCCGACGAGGTCCCCGGCGTACTTTGACTCGATCAGGTGGGCGAGCACCTCGGTATCGGTCTCCGAGGTGAATCCGTGACCCTCCGCCGCCAGGCGGTCCTTGATCTCGGCGTAGTTCTCGATGATCCCGTTGTGGATGAGCGCCAGCTTGCCGCTGCAATCGGTGTGCGGGTGCGCGTTCGTATCATTCGGGCGGCCGTGGGTCGCCCAGCGGGTGTGGCCGATGCCGGGATGCCCGGCCGGCGCGTCACCGTTGAGGTGATCGGTCAGGTTGGTGAGCTTGCCCGCCTTCTTCTCGATGAAGACCTCACCCGCGTCGGTGAGAATGGCGATGCCGGCGGAGTCGTACCCGCGGTACTCGAGGCGCCGCAGGCCCTCGAGCAGAATCGGAGCCGCGTCACGCGGCCCGACGTATCCGACGATGCCGCACATGTGATCTCCTCAGTTCAGCCTTGCTTCGGCGAGCGTCGCCAGCTCGCCGGCGATACGTTCGATCTCTTCGGCGTCGTCGCCCTCGACCATGATCCTGATCTTGGGCTCGGTGCCGGATGGGCGGACAAGAATCCGCCCGCGATCCCCGATGACCACCGTGGCACGCGCGACGGCGGCCGAGAAGTCCGGGTCGTCCTGCCAGTCGTCTCGCCGGCTGGCATCGGAGTTTATCACCACCTGCGGCAGCCTCGGGATCCGATCTGCCAGCTTCGAGAGCGGTTGTGCCGCTGCGCGCATGGCACGAACAAGCTCGATACCGGTCAGGAGCCCGTCGCCGGTCGTCGCTCGATCGCGAAAGATGATGTGCCCCGACTGCTCGCCGCCGAGGACCGCATCGTCACGCTCCATCGCGGCGAGAACATGTCGATCACCGACCGCTGTCCGGACCACCCTGCCTCCCTGTTGCCGAACGACCCGCTCGAGGCCGCCGTTGGTCATGACGGTGACCACCAGCAGGTTGTTGCGCAGGGTGCCGTCCGCCAGGCGTGCGAGCGCGCAGATTCCCATCACCGAGTCACCGTCGACCAGCTGCCCGCGACCATCGACGGCGATGAGTCGATCCGCATCGCCGTCGAAGGCGAGGCCGATGTCGAGCCCCGCGGCCAGCACCGTCTCCGCCAGCCGCTCCGGGTGGGTGGAGCCGCAGCCCTCGTTGATGTTCGTGCCGTCGGGAGCAGCGAAGAGCACCGTCACCTCGGCACCCAGCGACCGGAACAGATCGGGCGCGATGACGCTGGCCGATCCGTTTGCGCAGTCGATGCCGAGCCTCAGGCCCCGAAAGGCGTCCCCGGCAATCTCGACAAGGTGGCGCTCATACGCCGCGATCGACCCTCGATCCGGCCGCGTTCGACCAAGCGCCGCATTCGGTAGGGCCGGAATTTCGGATGCATCATCGAGAAGGCGCTCCAGATCCTGCTCGACACCGTCATCGACCTTGCGACCGCCGACCACTACCTTGAGCCCGTTGTCCGGCGAGGGATTGTGCGAGGCGGAGACCATGACGGCTGGCCCGGCGGCCTGGCTGGATGCATGGACGAGGCACGGCGTGGTCACGACCCCCAGATCGATCACGTCGGCGCCTGCGGCGGTGATCCCGGCGGTAAGCGCCGCCGTCAGCATCTCACCCGATCGTCGCGTGTCCCGCCCGAGCAGGACGCTCTCGCCCGCCTCGCCGAATCGGTATCCGACGGCGCGACCGAGTGCCAGTGCCAGCTCGACCGTGATCTCCGCCCCGACCGCACCACGGATGCCGTCCGTTCCGAAGCGGCTCCCCATCTACGGCGCGGGGGTCGGGGTCGGGACCGGCGTGGCCGGCGCCTGGATCGTGACGGATACCGTTCCCGGGATGATCCCGAGCAGCTCGACTCCCTCTGGCAGGCCGCCGATGGAGGGCTCCAGGTCGTAGATGCCCGGGGCCAGCCCGGTGGCGTCGACGGCGGGCGTGACGTCGGCAGCAACAAGCCCCGAGAGCGTATCGCCCGGCCCGCTCAGGGTGAGCGTCAGCTGGTCGATCGCGGGCAGGCACGCATTATCGCCTGCACCCTGGCACACGACGCCCACCACGAATGTCCTGCTCGAGACCGAGGGGCCAATTCCCGCCGTGACGGTGCTGATCGACGAGTCGGAATCGTCGGCAAGCCGCGTCCCCTCCGGCAGGACGAGCTCCGCCTCGAACTCCTGGTCGGTGGACACGCCGTCGATGCTCAGAGGCTCGGTCAGCACCTCGCTGATGCCCGCCAGCGCATCCGGCAGACCGCGCAACGTGACCAGTGACGGCTCGATGCTGAGCGACTCGAGCGCGAAGCCGGGGGCCGGCGTTCCAGAGATGTTCGGGCGCACGGGGACGGTCTGGGTGGTCTCGGTGAACTGCACGTCGATCTGGACCGAGACCGTCTCCGGCTCGATGTCGACCAGCCCGGCGCCGACCTCCTGACCCGCGACATCGACCGCGACCAGGTTGACGGCATTGTTGAAGTCGATCCCCGAGGCGTCGATGCGCACGCGTGCCAGCGCGCGGTCGACGAGGCGCACCACGGAGGCAGCGCCGCGGATCTGCACGTCCTCCTGGCTCACCACCGGATCGTCGATCTCCAGACCGTTCGGTATGACGCCCGGCTCCACCTCGATCGGGACGGCACGCGTCTCCACCCGATCGATGGCGACGCGCACCGTCGGCGGCTCTCGCGAGATGATCTCGATCCCGTCGGTGAGCGGAGCGACCTCGATGTCGAGCACCTGCGGATCAGGTGCGCGCTCCATCTCGTATTCCGAGAGGTCGACGGTGGCAACGAACGCCTGGGCGCCGATCGTCCCGGCGAGGTCGTTCGAGATGCGGTACCTCACCTCGACGGTGCCCAGGTCCCCGCTGAACACCTGTGAGCTGTCCGGCTGGTTGATGGCGTCGATCGGGATGTCGATGGTGTCCTCGGTGAACGAGCCGGAAAAGACGAGCCCCGTGTAGAGCACGGTCGCCAGCAGGACGGCCGAGAGCTTGAGGTGCCAGTTACGGAGCAGCAAGCGCACCGATCAGCGCCTCGCCGCCGGGCCATCGGGTGCCGGTGTCACGATGCGTGCGTCCGGATCGATCGGATCGTCATGCTGTTGCTGGCCGGGCGCGACCTGCCAGCGACCCTCGAGCGAACGGCGCAGGAACGGCACGGCGCGGCGCGGCGCCTGTGGCCGAATCAGGTTGAAGATGCGCCGGCGCAGCTGCTCCTCGGTCAGGTTGCGCTCGATGCGGCCACGGACGACGAGGCTGATCGAGCCCGTCTCCTCGCTGACCACCACGACGAGCGCGTCGGTCTGCTCGCTGATGCCGATGGCGGCGCGATGCCGCGTGCCGTAGCGCTCCGAGTCGAGTGCGATCTGGCTCAGAGGAAGAAGCACACCCGCCGAGGTGATCTTCTCGCCCGAGATGACGACGGCACCGTCGTGCAGCGCGGTGCCGCGGTAGAAGATCGTCACGAGCAGCTCGGCGCGCAGGTCGGCGTGGACAGGCACGCCCGACTCGGCGGCGAGATCCTCGAGCCCCGTCTCGCGCTCGAGCACGATGAGCGCGCCATGGCGGGATCCCGCCAGGATGCGTGCGGCACGACTGATCTCGCGGGCAACTCGCTCCGCTCCGGCGACCTCGGTGCTGACGAAGAAGCGATTGACGGAGCCGATGCGTCCGATCTGCTCGAGTCCCCGACGCAGCTCAGGCTGGAAGACGACGACGACCGCGAAGAGGCCCACAACCGCCGCCGTCTCCAGCAGGCTGCGCAGCAGGTCGAGCTTGATCAGGATGGCGGCCAGGTAGACGAGGTACAGGATCGACAGGCCGATGACGATCCGTACGGCGCGCGTGCCGCGAATGAGGATGAAGAGCCAGTAGATGACGAACGCCACCAGCCCGATGTCGAGGATCGACGTCCAGCTGCCCCGGAGATACGTATCGAAGAATTCTCGGATCGCGTCGATCACGATTGGCGCATGGCCTGCATTTCGGTTGCGGCGGTGGCTTCCGATGATACCAAAGAGCCTCGGCGTAACCGCCGGGGCTCATCGGCACGGTATGCCTAGCGCTTGGTGTACTGCGGCGCCTTGCGGGCACGCTTGAGACCGAACTTCTTGCGCTCCTTGGCTCGCGGGTCCCGCGTCAGCAGGCCAGCGCCACGAAGTGCGGCTCGCGCGTTCGGATGCGCACGAAGCAGTGCTCGTGCGATGCCGTGGCGGATTGCACCAGCTTGGCCGGAAACACCGCCGCCGGCGACCAGGACGCTGGCCGAGTAGCGGCCCTCGGTGTCGGTCACGCGGAACGGAAGCTGAATGGCTCCTTCGGGCGATGCACCGCCGAAGTAGTCGGCGGCCGTCTTGCCGTTGACGACGATGCTTCCGTCACCGGGCAGCAGGCGGACACGGGCGACCGCAGTCTTGCGCCGCCCGGTCCCGTAGACGTAGTTCGTGCTCACGGATCGTCCTCTCTCTTCTAGAACTCGACAGCCGTGGGCTGCTGAGCCTGGTGCGGATGGTCCGCGCCGCTGTATACCTTCAGCTTCTTGAACATCGCCCGACCGAGCCGGTTCTGGGGCAACATGCCCTTGACCGCGCGCTCGATGACGAGCTCCGGCTTGCGCGCCAGGAGCGTGCCGAGGGTTTCCTCGCGAAGGCCGCCCGGATAATTCGAGTGGCGGAAATAGCTCTTCTGCCGCAGCTTGTCCCCGGTGACCTTGATCTTGCGCGCATTGAGGACGACCACGTGGTCACCCGTGTCGAGGTGCGGCGAATAGATCGGCTTGTGCTTGCCCTCCAGCAGGGTGGCGATTCGCGTCGCCAGCCGGCCGAGGGTCTGGTCGGTCGCATCGACGACCCACCAGCTGTGCTCGATCTCGCTCGCCTTGACGGCGTAGGTCTTCACGTTCGTGAACTCTCCGGCTTGCGTTGGTTGGTTCGCGCCGCCTCGGGCGGCGTCGCTGATTGTTCGCTGTTCAATTTCGTGGCTGATGCGTAGATCACTCGCTCGAGCGTGAGGCCGCGCGGCGGAGCCGCGCGGCCGTGAAGCGCGCGCGCTCCTCCGTCGAGGACCTCCTCGACCGCCTCCGGCTCCAGACGACCGCGTCCGACCTCCACGAGGAGGGCGACGATGCTGCGCACCATGCGCCGCAGAAAGGCGTTCGCGGTCACACGGATCTCGAGCAGGTCGCCGTGACGCACGACGTGCAGCTCGGCAAGGTGCCGTACCGTCCGGCCACGCATATCGGAGCCGAGTGCCGCAAAGTCGCGTTCACCAAGCATCCGTGCCGCCGCCGCCTGCATGGCAGTCGCGTCGAGGGCCTCGTCGATCTCCAGCGTCCGATGTCGCTGCAGCGGATCGCGAGCTCCTCCCATGAGGATCCGGTAACGGTAGACGCGCCAGCGCGCCTCCCGTCGCGGATCGAAGCCCGGCTTCACCGCTCGGAGCGATCGCACGGACAGGTCGGGCGGCAGCGCGGCATTCAGCCGTCGTCGCAGCTCCGGCAGCCCGCCCTCACGGCGAGCCTCTCGCGCGTAGCAGAATGCCGCGACCTGGCCGGTGGCATGCACCCCGGCATCGGTTCGCCCGGCGAGACGGACTCTCGTTGTCTCGCCGATCAGCCTGTTAAGCGCCTTCTCCAACTCTCCCTGCACAGTCCGAGCATTCGGCTGCACCTGGGAACCGGCGAAGGCCGTCCCGTCGTATCCGATCACCGCTCTCGCGCATCGCTGCGATTCGTCGGTCATCGGTCGGTCGGTATTGAGTGTGCCCGTCCTCAGACGAGCTCGATCTGAACCATGGCGGCCGAGTCACCCAGACGCTGCCCCAGCTTCACGATGCGCGTGTATCCCGACGTTCGGTCGGAATACTTGCCGGCCAGCTCCGACATGAGCTTCTCGACGATGATCGGCTCATGCGGCATCTTGGAGACAAGCTGTCGACGCGCGTGAAGATCGCCTCGCTTTGCCAGCGTGATCATCCCGTCAACCATGCCCCGCACCTCCTTGGCCTTCGCCTCGGTGGTCTTCACCTTCTCGTAGCGAATGATCGCCACCGCAAGATTACCGAGCATCGAAACACGGTGGGCATGGGTGCGGCTGAGCTTGCGCCCGGCAACGCGGTGCGGCATCGGCTCAGGCCTCCCGGTCCATCTCGGCGACCGCCGCCTCGTCGAGCTCGGCGGAGGCCGGAAGATCCGACTCGTCGCTGCTCATCGAGGTGGCATCTGACGCGATGAAGCCGCGAAGCGCCAGGCGCTCCTTGAGCTCGTCCAGGCTCTTCTGCCCGAAGTTGCGCATGCGGAGGAATTCGTCGTCGCTGAGCGACAGGACCTGGCCGATCTTTGTGATGCTGTTGCGCTTCAGGCTGTTGTAGGCCCGCATCGGCAGGTCGAGCTCCTCGATCGGCGCATCGAGCAGGTTGGCACTCGGGGTGGAAGACGCAATCGAGTCGCCACCTGCGATCGACTGTCGACCGATCTCGGCGAAGCGGCCGAACTCGCGCACCAGGATGTCGGCCGCCTGGCTGAGTGCCTCCTGCGCGGTCTTCGTGCCGTCGGTTTCGATCTCGACCGTGAGCTTGTCATAGTTCGTCATCTGGCCGACGCGCGTCTTTTCGACCTGGTAGTTGACGCGTCGCACCGGGGAAAAGATCGCGTCGACCGGCACCACGCCGATCGTCATGTCCTCGGTGTGCTCTGCCGGTCGGTAGCCCATGCCATTCTCGACAGTCAGGTCCATCTCGATGGAACCGGAGTCGGAGTCGAGCGTGAGCAGCACGAGGTCGGGATTCACGATCTCGACGTCGGCCGTCTCGCCGATGTCGGCGCCTGTCACCGGCCCGGCACCGTGCTTGATGAGCTTGAGCGTCACCGCGTGTCGCGCGAACGAGCGGAGCCGAAGCTTCTTGATGTTCAGGACGATCTGGGTGACATCTTCCTTGACGTTCTCGATGGTGCTGAACTCGTGAAAGACACCATTGATCTGGACGCTGGTGACGGCCGCCCCCTCCAGGGAGCTGAGAAGGACGCGACGCAGGCCGTTGCCGAGCGTCATGCCATACCCCTCCTGGAGCGGGGTGACCTCGAAGCGGCTCAGGTTTCCGTCCGCGTGCACCTCTTCGATGTGCGGGTCAGGGGCCTGGGGCTGCTGTGGGATTTCTAGTTCGATCATGAGAAGGATCTGACTCCTAGCGCGAGTAGTACTCGACGACGAGCTGCTCGTTGAACTCGAGCGGCATCTGCTCGCGCGCCGGTTCGGCGAGGACGGTGCCCGCGAGCTTCGTCGGGTCGACACTCACCCATTCGGGGATCTGGGCCGCCTTCATCGTCTCGGGGGCGACCTTGAAATACTCGCGGCCGCGACGGCTGTCGCGGACCTCGATGCGATCGCCGACCTTGACACCGAAGCTCGGAATATTGGTCGGGCGGCCGTTGACGGTGAAATGGCCGTGGCTGACGAGCTGGCGCGCCTGCGCGCGGCTCGATGCGAAGCCCATGCGGTAGACGGAGTTGTCGAGGCGCATCTCGAGCAGGCGCAGCAGGTTTTCGCCCGTCATTCCCTTGCGCTGCTCCGCCTTCTCGAAGTAGTTGCGGAACTGGCGCTCGAGGACCGAATAGCTCTTCCGGACCTTCTGCTTCTCGCGAAGCTGGAGGCCGTACTCGCTGACCTTGCGGCGGCGCATCGTATTCATCCCGGGCGGCGTGCTGCGACGCTCGAACGCGCACTTGCGACTGTAGCAGCGGCTGCCCTTCAGGAAGAGCTTGAGCCCCTCGCGGCGACAGATGCGGCAGACCGCGTCGTTATAACGTGCCATATCGTTCGATCCCTCCTCAGACCCGGCGCCGCTTCGGCGGGCGGCAGCCGTTGTGCGGAATCGGGGTCACATCCGTGATGGCGGTCACCTCGAGGCCGGCGGTCTGGAGCGAGCGGATGGCCTGCTCTCGTCCACCGCCCGGGCCTTTCACGAACACCTCGATCTGGCGCATGCCGTTCTCCATGGCGCGTCGCGCAGCCAGCTCGGCCGTCTGCGCTGCCGCGTAGGGCGTGCTCTTGCGGGAGCCCTTGAAGCCGACCAGGCCTGCGCTGCCCCAGCTGACGACGTTCCCGGTCGTGTCGGTGATCGTCACGATGGTGTTATTGAACGTCGACTGGATGTGCGCGTGCCCTACCGGCACATTCTTTCGCTCGCGCTTCTTGCGCTGAGCGCGCTTACGCTCTGCCATGAAACTCCCGCTACTTCTTGCGACGGATGCCGACGGTCTTCTTCGGACCGCGACGCTGCCGGGCATTTGTCTTGGTGCGCTGCCCACGAACGGGCAGGTTGCGCCGATGACGGAGTCCCCGATACGAGCCGATCTCCATCAGGCGCTTGATATTCATGTTCACCTCACGGCGGAGGTCGCCTTCGACCTTGAACTGGCGGTCGACCACCTCGCGCAGGCGATTGACCTCCTCTTCCGTCAGGTCACGCACGCGCGTATCGGGCGACACGTTCGCCGCTCCGATGACCTTGCCAGCGGAGGTCGCGCCGATGCCGTGGATGTAGGTGAGGCTGATGATCACCCGCTTCTCGCGCGGAATGTCAACGCCAGCGATACGTGCCACGTTCCTCCTAGCCCTGCCGCTGCTTGTGCTTGGGAATGACGCAGATGACCATCACCACGCCCGAGCGCTTGATTACCTTGCAGCGCTCGCAGCGGGGCTTCACGGATGCAGAAACTTTCATCTCATCCTGTACGTGATGCGACCCCTGGTGAGGTCATATGGGGAGAGCTCAACGCGGACGGTGTCACCGGGCAGGATGCGGATGAAGTTCTGGCGTAGCTTCCCGGAGATGTGTGCGAGCACTTCGTGCCCGTTCTCCAGGCGCACCTTGAACATCGCGTTCGGGAGGGGAAGGACGACCTCTCCTTCGACCTCAATGGCATCCTTCTTTGGCAAGCGACACGCACCCTCGTTTCAGCGCTGGATCAATGGAATGGGTTTGACACGCGAAAAGGCCGCCGCACAGGGCGACCCACGGGACGGAGAGTATACAGCAAGACGGTCAGGCCGTCCAAGGCAGGTCATGGGCGTTCGGTGAGGACCTGCGGACCGTCGGCGGTCACCGCAATGGTGTTCTCGAAGTGGGCGGACAGGCTTCCATCCACGGTCCGGACGGTCCAGTTGTCATCGGCGACGAAGACCTCGTCGCCGCCCAGGTTGAACATCGGCTCGATGGCGAAGCACATCCCGACCTCGATCCTCAGGCCCGTCCCCGGCCGCCCGTAGTTGGGTACCTGCGGGTCCTCGTGCATCGACTGGCCGATCCCGTGGCCCACGAACGGTCGCACGATCCCATAGCCGCGCTCGTGCGCGACTGCCTCGATCGCGCCGCCGATATCGCCCAGTCGATTGCCTGGCCGCGCGGCCGCGATTCCGGCCTCCATCCCCCGCCGCGTGGCATCCAGCAGGTTGCCCACGGCACGCGGGACCGCGCCGATGGTCCAGGTGCGCGCGCAGTCAGCATGCCAGCCATCGAGGATGCATCCGATGTCGATGCTGACGACGTCGCCATCGGCGAGGCGACGTCGAGTCGACGGGATGCCGTGCACGACCTCGTCATTGATGCTGGCACAGATCGAGCCGGGGAACGGCGGGTTGCTGCCGTATCCCAGAAACGAGGGAACGGCTCCGGCGTCACGGATCATCCCCTCGGCAATGGCGTCGAGATCGCCCGTCGTCACGCCCGGACGCAGGTCGGCGCGAAGCACGTCAAGAATGCCGGCGAGGATCTGACCGGCAGCCCGCATGCGATCGATCTCGGAGGCCCGCTTCAGGGTCACGGCGCCAGCGGCGCGCACGCTCATCGGCTCACCTCGCGGCACGCGCACCCATGCTCGCCAGGATCACGTTGGTCACGGCCTCGATCGACTGCGTGCCGTCGAGTCGATCGACGATCCCGGCGCGCTCGTAGTGCTCGACAACGGCCAGCATGGGAGGGACCTGCTTGTCGAGCCGCGCTCGAACCACCTCCGGGCGGTCATCGTCGCGTTGCCTGAGCGCGGTGCCATCCCGGTCGCAGCGACCGGGGATGTCGGGCGGGTCGGTGTCCTCGTGGTAGGTCGTACCGCACTGCGGGCAGATCCAGCGACCCGCGACGCGGCGCACGAGCACGTCGGTCGGGACCTCGATGTACAGCACACGGCGGATTCGCTCACCCGCAGATGCCAGCGTGTCATCGAGCGCTTTCGCCTGGCCGACGGTGCGTGGAAAGCCGTCCAAGATGGCGCCTGCATCGGCGGCTGGCCGAGCAAGCTCCTCCATGAACATGGCGATCGTCACCTCGTCGGGGACCAGAGCGCCGGCTTCCATGTATTCGCGCGCCGCCTCGCCGAGCGGCGTGCCGGCGGCGAGCGCCGCGCGGAACAGGTTTCCCGACGCCAGGTGGACCAGGCCGAGCTCGCGTGACAGGAGCGAGGCCTGAGTTCCCTTTCCGGCACCGACCGCGCCCACCAGCAACAGGATTAGCCGTTCCGCGCTGGCGTGCCCGCCGAGTCCATCGGTCACCTGATGAAGCCCTCGTAGTGACGCATCATCATCTGCGCCTCGAGCTGCTTCAGCGTCTCGACCACGACGCTCACCATGATCAGGATGCTGGTCCCGCCAAGCTGGAGGTTGCTCGTCCCGGGAATGAACGCCGACACGATGTACGGCAGGACGGCGATGGTCCCGAGGAACAGCGCCCCACCCAGCGTGATCCGGTTCGTCACCCGTCCCAGGAACTCCTCCGTCGGCTTTCCGGGACGGATGCCGGGGATGAACCCGCCGTTCTTGCGCAGGTAATCCGCGGTCTGGTCCGGACGGAACTGGAATGCGGTGTAGAAGTAGGTGAAGAACACGACGAGCAGGAAGTAGAGCGTCCCGTACAGCGGGATGTTCGTCTGCCCGTTGAGGTTCGTGCTGATGAAGATGGCGACATCACGCACCCATCCGATCTCGCTCGTCGTGAAGTAGGTGGCGATCTGCGCGGGGAAGAGCAGGATGCTCACCGCGAAGATGAT
>JACDBZ010000278.1 GCA_013694645.1 Chloroflexota bacterium | reverse complement strand
CGGTCCGAGACGGTGGTGACGTGGCCTGGTTCGCGACGGAGCATGATGGTGCGCTCGAGTGGTTCTTGACCACCACACTACTCACCGCATGAAACGAGCGAATGGAGCAAGCGTCGCGACCTTGGCTACGTCATTTCGCCGATCGTGCGGCGAGCCTGCTCGAGGCTATCGAGGCGTCCGAAACCGGCCTCCGCCACCGACGAGCCGACCTCGGATCGCACTCGCTGTGTGACACGGCCGGCGACCCGTCGACCGATCCATGCGGCATGCAGTGACAGCAACAGCCCGAGCGCCGCACTGGCAGCGATGGAGCCGACGAGCAATACCAGTGGCAGCGGAAGGGGACCAAGCAGCGGCGCATCGATGGTGGCCACCGGCACCTGGCCCTGGGACACGAAAAGGGTGACATACCAGGCCGCCGCGAAGGCGAAGATCGCCCCGATGACGAGCTGAACGGCACCGACCACCGGCCACAGGATGGACCCGGGAATATGGAGGTCGGCAACGGCGTTCCGGGCAGCGTCGTCGATGGCACGGGCCAGATCGGCCTCAAGCTCGTCCGCGCGGAGCGCAGCAGCAAACAGCGGACGGGACCCGGGTGGAACGCCGGCCGCTGCTTCGACGAGCACCGCGTGGACGGGATTCAGCGCACGACCGAGCGAGCCGCGACGACGCCAGTCGCGCAGATACGCGGCCGGATCGGCGCTTCGGCGGCTCTGGCCGGTCAACCAGCCGAGCAGCACGACGGCGCGCCCGAGCAGAGAGCCGCCGGATCGGCGCGCCCGCCCGAGGACCGCCAACCGGACCTGCCGCGCGACGCCGGGTGGGTCGATGAGGGCGAGCGCCCCGTCCACGGACGACCGCAGCGCGTCGGCGCGACGGCTCTCCTCGATCAGCGGACGGTACGCGGCATCTGGCGCGAGGCCAACGGCGCCTGCAAGCCGATCTCTCGCCTCCACCGCGTCGGTCGTCAGCTTCCCCGCCACCAGTGCCTTGGCGTCCGCTTCGCGGGCGAGGCCCGCACGAAGCGCGTCGATTCCATGCCCGGTCGCCGCTGATACGACGTCGATGCGCGCGTCGCCGATGCCCGATTCGGAGAGCCGCCGCCGCAGGTCCTCCGCCAGCTCAGCGCCCTGCACTTCGGTCAGCCGATCCGCCTTGTTGAGAACGAATCGCAGCCTCGCGGCGTGCGGCGACATCTCGCGAAGGTAGGCATGCAGCCGCGCATCGTCGTATTTCTCCGGATCGAGCACCCAGGCCACGGCGTCGATGCGTGGAAGGAGCGCATCGACGGTGGCGCGGTGCTCGGCGCGCACGCTGTCCACGTCAGGCAGGTCAAGGATCGCGACCCCCGCCAGGTCATCGTCCGCGTGCGTTGCGACGTGCCGGATATCGAGCCACGCCAGGAGCGGCTCCATCTCGTCGCGGCGGGCTTCCGCCACCCACGCGATGGGCTGGTCGGTGGTCGGCCGCACGGCTCGCACGGCGCTCACCGTCCGGCGCGCAAGCGCGTTGAGCAGCGACGACTTTCCGACGCCGGTTCCACCGGCCAGAGCCAGAACGTATGCGGCCCCGCTGAATCCGGAACGCTCGCGCGCGC
The DNA here is from genome assembly GCA_013694645.1 of Chloroflexota bacterium. GTDB lineage: Bacteria > Chloroflexota > Limnocylindria > QHBO01 > QHBO01 > JACDBZ01. Next base: position 9,551 of record JACDBZ010000278.1, on the reverse strand, counting down.
GCGCCAGGACCGCATCGGCACGATTTGACTCGTCTTCGAGGCCGATCTCCCGTGCGGCGGCGCTCGCGTGGCGCAGGCGTTGGAGGGCGTCGTCGAGCGTCATGCCGGATCGATACGGGAGGCTCGCAGCGCAGCATCGCGCAGGACCGCGCCGAGGTCGTCGTCTGCCGGAAGCCCTCCCAGCGCGCTCCCGAAACGATCGCGCTCATCGGCGAACGCGGCATCGAGGAGTGCACCAAGATCGCCGCGAGCCCGCGATACGAAGGCCGCGACGTTCGCCTCGCCGAAGACGGCCTCGAGCAGCTTCTGGTTGATGACGGCGGTGGCCGCGGTGATGCCGACCTCGGCGCCGGTCAGGCCTCCGGTGTGCACGAACACGGCGAGGATGGCGCTCGTGCCGACCGCGTTGACACCGATGCTCGCCACCTTCGCCCACCCCCTGCGCTGCTCACCCATGGCCCGGATCTGCGTACCGATGCCGGCGGCCCAGGCCTCCAGGTCCGTGAGCAGGCGATCGTCGAGCTTCGGCGATGCACCCCACAGCGCCGCTCGTTCGGCCAGGGCCGCCGCGCCGTAGGGATCGTCGACCCAGGTCGTGGCCGCTCGACGAGCCGCCGCGTCGGCGTGCTGCACGGCGAGGGCGACCAGGTCCGCGAAAGCTGCCTCGCGGACCTCGATTGCCGGTGCCGGAGGGCCGGGACGAAGAAGCGCACGTACGCCAGCCGCGACGCGGCCGATGCCCTGGGCAAGGATGCGTGCCACCTGGCCGGCGCCAACAAACTCCTGCCACTGGCGGAGGACCTCGGCGCGCATGAACGTGCCACGTCCCAGTTCGCCGCCCAGCGCCTGCCGCGCGTCGCGATATGACCGCTCGGCGATACCCAGCAGGACCGCCGTCGCGGCCCGCTCCTCGTCGACCTCGCGCGCAACCTCTTCCACCGCGGAGGGGAGGCCGTCGAGGGCCGCGCCCAGGCTGCGGCGCGCCAGGTCGCGACGTGCGGCCTCATCGGCGGTGAGCCGTGCCAGGGCCTCGCGGATTGGAGCCACCGCATCGATGGCAAGGGCATCTCGCCCCGGCTCCAAAGCGCCCTCGGCGACCGGAACTACCTCGAGCGCGCCGAAGGCTCCGGCCTCCTCGAGACGCCCGTGCTGGAGCATCGCGGCGTAGTCGGCGACGACGGCATCGGCGTCATCGGCTTCAGCTGGCAGGCGGTTCAGAATGGCCAGCAGCGGGACCCCGCGCTGGCGTGCGCGCTCGAGCATTGTCCATGGCACCTGGTCCGCATAGCGGGTCGCCGTGGTGACGAACACGACCAGGTCCGCGGCCTCGAGCAGCTCGATCGCGAGCGCGCGGTTGGCCAGCTCCACGCTGTCGAAGTCCGGTGCGTCGACGAGCACCAGGCCGCGGCCGATGACGGGGTCGACGACGAGCTCCAGCGCGGCGCGCTCCGAGAGACCGGGGAGAAGAGCCGCGCCGGCATCGTCCGGATGCGCGAGCGCCACGGGTCGTCGGGTGGTCGGACGGAGGATTCCCGACGGGCTGATGTCGCGTCCGGCGAGGGCGTTGAAGAGGCTCGACTTGCCGCTCCCCGTCGAGCCGAGCAGGACGACAACCAGCGGTGCGTCCGCGTCCTGGGCTCGCGGCCGCAGGTAGTCGTCGACGTGCCGCCTCAGACGCTCGGCGCGCGCGGCACGCCCGGGGCCCGGCGCGCTCGCCACTCGCCGAGCGAGGGCCTCGCCCAGGTCACGCAGCGCATCGGTCAGGCTGATTGGCACCGCACGAGGCTAACAGGTGGGCCGGGCGCCTCAGGCCGCCCGCTCGTCGATGCTGCCGGTGATCCGGGCCGGGCGCACGCGTACCACGAGACGGGGGTTGGTGTCGTCGTGGAACGCATAGTCACGTCCGAGATAGCGCTGCGAGAGTCGGTCGATGTGCTCCTCGCCTCCCTGCGCTGATTTGCCGATCACCTCGCCCTGCATCTGCGCCCAGCGCCACTGGTCGGAGGGATCCACGAACAGCAGCGTGACCGCCGATCCGGCTTCGAGGCGCTTGCCCCACGCGCGGCTCGCGGCCGGGTTCAGCCAGATCTCGTCGCCGCGTCGCTCGTACCAGATGGGGTTCATCTGGACGGTGCCGTCGCTGCGTTTGGTTCCGATGAAGACGGGCATCACTTCGTCAAGGAATGTCTGCATCTTCGCGCTGAGGGGGCTCGCCACAAGGAAACTCCAGTCGCTCTTTGGTATTGGAGCGAGCTTAGGGCAGATCGCATGCCGACACCGCGAGGCGTCAGTCGGCGGCGTCCAGTGCCCTCGCGATCGGCAGGATCTGGAGGTCGGGCCCCTCCGGTAGCGCCCATCCCGCAAGCTCACCCGACGCGATGATCGCGAAGGAGGCACCGCCGACGACCCGGCTCTCCACGGTGGCCGGGCCCAGCGCCAGCAGGGCGGCCTGTGACAGGTCACGCCGCTCGAGAACGCGTCCGGTCGCGTCGAACCGGAACACGACGTGTTCGCCGACTGCCGGGAGAAGCCGTGCCTGCGCCGCTCGTGGCCTGATCGACAGGACACGGCGTGTTGCTGGTTCGGTCGACGTGACGCCTGGGTTGGTCTCGATCCACGCGCCCGCACCCTCGGTATCGGCGAGGCGCAAGAAGGTTCGTCCGTCATGGACACGACGACGATCGACGGTGACGATGCGTCCGCCGGTGATGGCGGCGTGGGTGTCGACTGACGGGCCGCTCGCGTCAAAGCGGTGCAGGGTGTGCTCCACCGGGGGAAGGCTGACGCGTGTTCCCGCGGCGAGCAGGGCGTCCTCGACCTGCCCGAGCGCGTGGGCGATGCTCGACTCGGCGACCCACCAGGTTCCAAGCGTGGCGTCGTTGAGACGCAGCCACGAGCCGCCCCGCCCGTAAAGGCGAGCACGGTGATCGGCCGTGACGTGGCGGCGATCGACCACGTCGAGGGTTCGCGTCTCGGCCACGGGCCCACCCCGCGTGAAGCGCAGCAGCTGATGGCTGCCGGCTTCGAGCGCCACGAGCAGATCGTCCGAAAGCGGATCGGCATCGAGACGTGTCGAGAAGCTCCACGTGCTGGCGGCCAGTGGGCGGCCGGCCGCGTCCACGATTCCCTGGCCGGTCACGACCGAGTAGCGGCTGCTCAGCGCGAGCGGCGCCTCGGGTTCGATCGTGGCCAGGCCCGATGCCGCGTCGTAGGCAACGCTCGCGGCCACGACCTCGCCAGCTGCGTCCCTCAGCGACAGGGATGCGGCGTCAACTCCGGTCACGGGCTCGCTGAGTCGAATCGAGAAGGTCGTCTCCGGACTCATGTCGCCCTCCGCTGCTGCCGTCGGCGACACGAGTGTCGCGGACGGCGCCGTGCGATCCCAGCCGCGCAGGAGCGAGAGGTCAGGATTGCCGGCAAAGGCGTACCAGTAGTTGGGCGGGCCATCGGTGTACTTCGAGCGGTGCAGCCAGATCGTCTGTCCGGCGGAAAACGGATGCGCCTGCGACGTGAGCGCCGATGGGATGAAGCGAGCGTCGGATGCGAAGGCGGCCCCGAAGCTCGCGCCGCGATTGGCCAGCAGGCGGCCGACGAGATCCGCGGCACCACGATCGAAGTCGGTGGCGAAGTAGGCTGACCCGCCCATCGCGAAGACCTTGCGCGAGTAGTACGCGACGCGCTGGGCCGCCACGGACGGCGCCGCCGGTGCATGGCCGCCCTCCGAAGCGCCCGGGGCGTAGCACGTGTTCGAATAGATCATCACGAAGCCCGGCGCTGGACGCGCATTGGCAACGATCCAGTCCTCGCCGAGGTACTGGAGCTCGCCGCCGACATCGCCGTGCGTGCCATGCGCGCCCGGACCCTGGAGCGCCCAGCCGTTCTGACGGGCAGTGTTCAGGCCACCATACGGGCTCGGGTGTCCGTAGCCGTGGCCGAAGTAGATGACGACGTGGGCATCGGCGACCGCCGCCAGGACAGTGGCGGGGGTGGCATTCGGTGAGTAGGCCCTGGCGACCACGGCACCCTGCTGCTCCGCCGCGGCAGCGGCGGCATCGGCGAGTGCCAGGTAGGTCGGCGTGAGGGCGCCGACCGGTCCGACGATGATGGCGACCTTGGTCGGTGATGCGGCGTGGATGGTCGTGGGCAGACCGAGAGCCGTTGCCAGGCTCAGGAAGGCCAGGGCAACGCGAAACAGGCGAGACAAGGGTGAGCTCCGGTGAGGTGGGGCTGAAGGGCACGCGGCCAGGCGAGCCGTTCATGCGCGATCACCGTACGGGTATGGGTCGGTGCTTCCCATGGCCAGTTGGGACCGATGGGCGGTGGTACTTCCGGTGCGTGACCTGCGCGCGCGGGTTGCATCTGCCACGATGGGCCTGATGACAACCTCCGTCCGCCACGACCTGCGCAACGTGGCGATCATCGCGCACGTCGACCACGGCAAGACCACGCTCGTGGACGGCATGCTGCGCCAGACCGGGACCTTCCGTGCCAATGAGACGGTGGTCGACCGGGTGCTCGACTCCGGCGACCTCGAGCGCGAGAAGGGAATCACCATCCTCGCGAAGCAGACCACGGTCGACTACGACGGCGTCCGGCTCAACATCGTGGATACGCCGGGTCACGCTGATTTCGGCGGCGAGGTGGAGCGAGCGCTGCTCATGGTCGACGCCGTCCTCCTGCTGGTGGACGCCGCGGAGGGCCCCCTGCCGCAGACGCGCTACGTTCTGCAGAAGGCGATGCAGCGCCATCTGCCCGTGATCCTTGCGCTCAACAAGATCGACCGATCCGATGCCCGGCCGGCGCAGGTGCTCGACGAGGTCTACGAGCTGTTCATGGACCTCGGGGCCGATGAGTTCCAGATCGAGTTCCCGGTCGTCTACACCAACGCGAAGGCGGGAGTCGCGACGTCGGATCTCGCACGCCCCGGCTCGGACCTGCGCCCGCTTCTGGACCTGCTCGTGAGTGTCACCCCACCGCCGATGTTCACCGACGGCCATCCCCTCCAGCTTCTCGTCACCAACCTGTCGGCGAACGAGTACGTCGGACGCATGGCGGTCGGCCGCATCCGCAACGGCACGATCCGCGTCGGACAGCGCGTAACGATCGTGCGCGAGGAGCCAGAGGATCCAGACGGCTCCGTCGAGCCCGGTCGCAGCATGACGCTGACCGGATCCGTGACGGCACTTCAGACCGCGCACGGCATCGATCGCGTGGATATCACCGATGCCGGACCCGGCGACATCGTCTCGGTGGCGGGGCTCCCCGAGGTGACCATCGGCGACACGCTGACGGATCCCGGCGACCCGCGGCCGCTCCCCCGCCTCGATGTCGACGCACCGACGCTGCGCATGACGTTCGGCGTGAACTCCTCGCCGATGGCCGGGCGCGACGGCACGTTCCTGACCTCCCGCCAGATCCGCTCACGGCTGGATCGCGAGGTACTCGGCAACGTGGCCATTGAGATCCACCCTACCGACTCAGGCGAAACATTCGAAGTCCGCGGCCGCGGCGAGCTCCAGCTTGCCGTCCTCATCGAGCAGATGCGACGCGAGGGCTTTGAGCTGACGATCTCACGCCCAGAGGTCATCCTGCGCACCGTGGACGGCAACACCCAGGAGCCGTACGAGCGCGCCACCATCGACATCCCGCCCGACTACATCGGCGTCGTGCAGCAGGCGCTCGCCGGTCGAAAGGGCCGGCTCGAGCAGATGAGCACCGATGCCGACGGCCGCGTGCGAATGGAATTCATCATCCCCACCAGGGGGCTCATCGGCTACCGCGGGCAGCTCCTGTCCGATACGCGCGGGACGGCGCTGCTTCACCAGATCGGCGAGGGTTACGGCCCGTGGGCGGGCGAGGTGACGCACCGGACCAGCGGTGTGCTCGTGTCCGACCGCGCCGGCGAGTCCCGTGCCTACGCCCTGTCGTCCCTGGTCGAGCGGTCGGAGCTCTTCATCTCGCCCTCCACCGAGGTCTATGAAGGCATGGTCCTCGGCGAGAACAGCCGACCCGGAGACATGGACGTGAACCCCACCAAGGCCAAGGCGCTATCCAAGATGCGGACGCAGGCAACCGACGGTGACTACCGGATCCACACGCCGCCGCGCATGCTGACCCTGGAGTCTGCCATCGAGTTCATCGCAGCCGATGAACTGGTCGAGGTCACCCCCACCGCCATCCGGCTGCGCAAGCGTCTCCTCTCCCAGCACGATCGACGGCGGGCCTCCGGAGCCGTTTTCAAGGCGGGGATCAGCTGAAGACTGATCCGTAACCATCGGTGTCACGGATCCGTTGAACGCCCGCCGCCGAATGCCGCGCAGATGTCCGCCAGCTCTTCGATCGATGCACCCGCGCCACCCCCCAACGCCACCAGCACCCGCGACTTCAGGGCGTCGAGCGTGCCGGAGAAGATCGCGCCGGCCTCCCACCATTGCGAGCTTCCGCCGGGGAATGCATAGCCAGGCGTGACCCGACCCGACGGGCAGCGAGTGGTGAGCAGAACCGGGATGTCGCGTTCGATGAGCCGCCGTGCAGAATCCAGATACGCGGGTGGCGTGTTTCCCCCGCCCGCGGCGGCCACCACCAGGCCAGCGGCCGCAGGGTCCACCTGTGGCGGCTGGGGATCCAGTGCCACGGCGATGATCGGTACCGGGAGCGCCGCCTGCTTCGGTATGCGCTGGAGGCGGATCGCCCGACGCCGGCGCAGCATCGTCACCCGCCCATCGGCGACGAGCCCGAGACGCCCGGCGTTCGGGCTCTGGAACGTCCCATGGGCGTGCGTGTGTGTCTTGCGCACGTCATCGGCGCCGTGCAGCTCGCCCCCCATTGCGACCGTCACGCCCTGGTCGGCCAGGCGGGGGTCGGCCGCGGCTGCGATCGCATTGCGCAGGTTCTCCGGCCCGTCATATCCGTCCTGAGACGCGGAGCGCATGGCACCCACCACGACGACCGGCTTGGTCGGCAGCGGAAGCAGGTCCCAGGCGAAGGCGGTCTCCTCGATGACATCGGTGCCCTGCACGACGACCGCGCCGTCGATCTCCGGTCGCGCCAGCTGAGCCGCCAGGATGCCGCCGATCTCGAGGACCTGCTCGAATGAAAGGTGCGAGGCGGGCACAAGACCCCAGTCGATCGGCTCGATCTCGGCGATCGCCTCCATGCCCGGCACCGAGGCAAGCAGCTCCGCGCCACGCAGACTCGGCACATTGCCGCCGATGTCGGACTCGTGCCGCATCGAGATGGTGCCGCCGGTGAAGATGACGGCGACGCGTGGCATCGGCCCAGTATGGCTTCTGATGAACGGTGGCATTTCCGCTACGCTGCCGGGAGATGTCCCGAGCAATGATCGAGGCCGTTGGCCTCCATAAGTCTTTTGGGGACACCCACGCCCTGGCGGGGCTGGACCTCGACGTCGCGGAGGGGACCATTCTCGGCGTGCTGGGGCCGAACGGCGCGGGCAAGACCACTGCCGTGCGCGTCCTGACAACGCTGACCCGGCCGGACGCCGGCCACGCAACCGTCGCCGGTATCGACGTGCTGAGGCATCCGTCCGAGGTGCGGGCAAAGATCGGCGTTGCCGGACAATATGCAGCCCTGGACGAACTGCTGACCGGGCGCGAAAACCTCCGGATGGTGGGCCGCCTGTACCGGGTCAGCACATCGGACGTCCGGCGGCGCGCCGACGAGCTGCTCGAGCGATTCGAGCTGACCGACGCGGCCGACCGTACGGTGAAAACCTATTCAGGTGGAATGCGCCGGCGCCTGGACCTTGGCGCGGCGCTCATGGCACAGCCGCCGGTGATCTTTCTCGACGAGCCGACCACCGGTCTGGATCCGAAGGGCCGGCTCTCCATGTGGGACCTGATCGCGGGCCTCGCGCGGAGCGGCACGACCGTGCTGATGACCACCCAGTACCTGGAAGAGGCCGATCAGCTGGCTGACGATATCGTCGTGATCGACCATGGAAGGGTGATCGCTCGTGGCAGCGCGGACGATCTGAAGCGCCAGGTCGGCGGCGAGCGCCTCGAGATCACGATCAGTGACGCCCCGTGGCTTGATATGGCCCGAACGGTCCTTGAGGCCTTCGGAGAGGGGCCGGCGCGCGTCCACGAGGAGGAGCGACGCGTGAGCGTCGCTGTCGCGTCGCATGACGGCGTCCTGACGCGCGCGATCCGCGAGCTCGACGCCGCCGGCGTTCACGTTGATGACATCGGTTTCCGACGCCCGACCCTCGACGAGGTCTTCCTGTCGCTCACCGGCCGTGGGGTCGTGGAGCCCGCGGAGGTGGAGGCGTGACCGGCTTCGTCTGGTGGCTGCGCGACTCGTGGGAGATGGTCAAGCGCAACCTGATCCACATCAGGCGAACGCCCGAGCTGCTGCTCGACGTGACGCTGAGCCCGATCATGTTCGTGCTCCTGTTCAGCTTCGTCTTCGGCGGGGCAATCAACGTCGGGAGCGAGGGCGGCGAGGAAGCGTCGTACATCAACTTCCTGATGGCCGGCATCTTCGTGCAGACCGTCGCCTTTGCCGGCATCTACACCGGCGTGCTCCTCGCGAACGATCTCCAGAAGGGCATGATCGACCGATTCCGCTCGTTGCCGATGTCGCAGTCCGCCGTCCTGACCGGACGAACAGTGACCGACCTGATGCGAGCGACGCTCGCCGTTGCGATCATGTGGATCGTCGGCATGCTCGTCGGTTTCCGTCCCGAAGGCGGGCTCGTGGGCAACTTCGCGGCGGTGGGCATCATGCTGCTCTTTGGCTTCGCCCTCTCCTGGGTCGGGGTTGCGATGGGGGCGCTGGTACGGACCCCGGAGGCGCTGCAGGGCATCATGTTTGCCGTGGTCTTCCCGCTCACCTTCGTGAGCAGCGCATTCGTGCCCACCGAGACGATGCCGAACTGGATGCGGATCTTTGCGGAGAACCAGCCGATGACCCATGTCGTCAATGCCGTGCGCGACCTGACGCTGGGGACCGACCTGTACGCCGCTGAGCTGCCATCTGTCATCTGGTCAGTCGCGTTCCTTGCGGCTTTCTTCCCCCTCGGGCTGTGGCTCTACCGGCGTCGCACGACCCAGTAGCTCAGGAGGCCGGCTCCTCGACCAGGCGGTTGGTGAGCGCGCCGATACCGTCCACCTCGACGACGACGGTCTGGCCGATCTGCATCGGCGCGACGCCCTCCGGCGTCCCGGTCATGATCAGGTCTCCCGGCAGGAGACGCGTGAAACGACTGATGTACTCGACCAAGTACGGAATCGGGAAGATCAAGTCTCGCGTCCGACCGTCCTGGCGCAGCTCTCCGTCGACCGTGCAGGTCACGCGCAGGTCTGTCGGATCAAGCTCGGTTTCGATCCACGGGCCGATCGGACAGAAGGTATCGAACCCCTTGCCACGCGTCCACTGGCCGTCGGACTTCTGGATGTCGCGCGCGGTGACATCGTTGCCGCACGTGTAGCCGCCGATCACGTCCATGGCCCGCTCGGCCGACACGCGATGGGCCTCACGAGCGATGATGATCACGAGCTCGGCCTCCGGGTCCACCCGCTTCGAGAGGG
>JACDBZ010000266.1 GCA_013694645.1 Chloroflexota bacterium | reverse complement strand
GGGTCAACCCGTTCGCGAAGCTGCCCCAGCCTTCGGCTTCGGCGCTGGGTGGGAGAGGGCCGGAAGCCGGCGCATTTCTGTATGGGCTCCTCTTTGCGCCGATCGCGATCCCGTGCAGCGGTCCGTTCCTGGTCGGCATCTTCGCCTTCAGCCTGACGATCGGTGACGCGCTGGGTCGCGTCCTCTTCTTCGGTGTCTTCGGGATCGGATTCGGGCTCCCGCTCTTCCTCCTGGGAACGGTGGGCCAGGCACGTGGCGCGCAGTTGGCGAGGGCGCTGGTGCAGTACGAACGACCGCTCCAGCTCGTGCTCGGGGCGGTCCTCATCGGCGTCGGCATCTGGGACCTGTCGGTCAACCTGCCCCAGATCCTGGCCTGACCTCCCGGGTCCCAGCGGGAGGCCGAGCAATGTGATCCACCTCACGGCACGCAACGGCGCCGTGCGACACCATCGCCGGAGACATCCAGGAGGCTCCATGAGACCCGATATCGTTCCCAGCACCTCGTGATGCTGTTGAAAACCCTCGGAGTTGGACTCGCGGGTTCGCTCGCCGCCGCCGCCGTCTGGATGGCTCTTGCCTGGTTCACCGGGCTGATCTTCCACTTCATGCCCGCCGCGCCGCCGATGGCCGGCGCCGCATTGGTGGCCTGGCGGCTCGGGACTCCGACGCTCGTGCCGGGCGCCCTCGTCGTCGCCTTCGGTGCGCTGGTTGCCCTGGTCGCATCGTTGCTGATCGCCCGATCGGGTCGTCCGCTCGACGACCCGCTCTGGACCGGAGCGGCGATCGTCGCGGGTGCGGTGATCGGATCGATCGTGGCCTGGAGAGCTGGGGGAGCTCCAGGCTCGATTGCGACGACGGACGACGCCGGCTGACGGATCCGGACGATCAGCCCGCTGCCGCGCGGGAATGGCGGCGGGAGCGAAGAGCGCGGCGCTCGGCCGCCGCCTTGAGTGCGGCGAGCGTGCGCCGCATGTACCAGCGGTAGGCGGGCACGGCGATAAAGCGCGCGACGAGCGGGATGCGATGCCCGACTTCGCCCGCATAGGTCACCGTCGTCACGCCGCCGGCTTCGTCGAGGTCCAGCCACTCCACGACATGGTCGAGCGGTCCTTCCAGGACGCGATAGTCGATTCGCATCGGCGCTCTGAGCGTCACTTCCTCGAGGAAGCCGAAGAATCGGAACGGGGCGGGCGCGCTGAAGCGCACGACGAGGACGTTCCCGTCCCGTCGGATGAGTTCGCTGGCGTGGGGTGGACCGTCGGGCAGCGAGCCGCCCACCGCCGCCGCCATCTCGAACACCAGCTCGCGCGGTGCGTTGATGTCGATGCGGACTGGGTGGATCGGTTCCGTCATCTGGCCATCCTGATGTAGCGAAACGGATCCCGCCGTCAGGGTGCTTACGCCGAACCGCCGGGTAGCCATGACCCGGGTGGGACGAGCAGCCAGCCGAGCAGCAGGGCGACGATCAGCCCGACCATGGTCGCCACCGACCACAGCGGCGACTCGGTGCTGGTCATCCGCGTCGTGGCGATCAGGGCCGGCGGCACGAGGACCAGGCTCGCCAGCGCCACGGAGGACGGGATCGCTCGGCCGGTGACGACCGCCGTCACCACACCGGCCGCCCCCAGGGATGCGGCGTGGATCACGCGCAGCAGCTTCGGCGAGATCCGTGTGACGAGCGTGCGCTTGCCGCTGGCTTCATCCGCCCTGCGATCAGGCCACGCCGTCGCGAGGACGCTGGCCAGGTCAACCAGCGCAAACGGCAGGAAGGCGGCGATGACCCATGTCGGCATCGAGCCTGAGGCTGCCGCGAAGCCGTAGACCGGCAGGAGCAGGCCACCGAGGATGGCATTGCCGATCTCCCCGAGCCCGTGGCGATTGAGCGCGAACGAGCGCGGGAGCGAGTAGGCCCATCCACCGATGGTGCCCGCAAGCAGGAGCCCGAGACCAAGGGGTGGCAGCGCGCCGACGATCGTTCCGAGGACGCCGAGCGACAGCCCGACCACGGCACATGCGCCAGCTGCGTGCAAGGCAATTTGTGGGTCCAGACCGGTACGGGACAGCGCGCCGCTCCCCCCGGAAAACGCGGTCCGTCGCGTCGCGGCATCCGTCTCCGCATCGGCGTGCTCGTTCGCAAGGTGGACGCTGGCCAATACGAGGGACAAGGCGGCCAAACCGATGAGGATCGCCGCGAGATCGACCGCGCCGTTGGCTCGCGCGGCCGTGACGCCGGCGAAGTAGACGACGACGATGAGGATCACCTGCGAGGGCCGGCTCATCGAGATGAGCGCGCCCGCCAGGACGCGCAGGTCGCGGTCAGCCAATCCGGAGGAGCGGCCCGGCGTCGAAGAGGCCGTCGACCGGCACCCCGAGCTCAGTAAAGACGGATGCCGGGATCCCGATGTCGGCGACGTAGCGCGCGCCAGTGTGGCGAGCGCCTTCCCCGATCGACATGCCCCGCTTCGGAAGGGCCAGGGCGAGCGTGGCGTCTGCCGAGACGGCGGCTCCGGGCCGGGCGCCCGTCGTCGCGTCGATGCCCGACGGGACGTCGAGGCTCAGGACCGCCCCGGCACCCGCACCGGCCATCTCGATCAAGGGCCGATACACGTCGTCCGGCGCCCCGCGCAAGCTGTAGCCGATCAACGAGTCGATCACGGCATCCGCGTGGTCGATCTCGCCGCGCAGCTCGTCGTGCGAGCGATCGTGACCCGCCACGACAGCCCGGACGCCCGCGGCGAGCAGCGGCTCGACCTGCGCACACGGCGCGGGACGGAGCCGGAGAATCGGGTGGGCGAATGCGACGCAGACATGGGCGCCCCAGCCGGCGAGCCGGCGCGCGGCGACGAGCCCGCCGCCGGCGTTATCGCCGGTGCCAGCCAGGACCACGATGCGGCGACCCGCCACCGACGACCCGAGCGTGAGCCGCGTCAGCTCGGCGAGCTGGTGGCCGGCGTTTTCCATCATCTGGAGCAGGCTGAAGCCGATGCGGTCGGTGGCAATCCGATCGGCCTCGATCATCAGCCGACCATCGATCGACGGAACGTCACCGTTCGACGAAGGCAGTTCCGGGAGCTTCCAGCGCGGCGAGGTCATGTTGGGCGGGACCATGGGCGTGAGCGTGCGCCTCGTTTGCGGAATCCGCTGTAAGCGAGACGACATGGCCGATTCAGCTCTCGGCCAGCGCCTCGAGCCGGTCCGGATCGAGGACCACGACGCGCTGGCGTGCCATCTCGACGATGCCCCGTTCGCGGAGCGATGAGATCGTGGTGGCGAGCGTCTCGCGAGACGTGCCGATCATGTCAGCGAGCTCCTGCTGGGTCAGGCGCGCGTCGATGGCCCCATCGGTGGCGTCGCGGCCGAATCGTCGAAGCAGGTCGAGCAGGCGCGCGGCGAGCCGCTGCTCGACCGAGCGGAAGGCCATGATCTCGCGCTCGCGCTCCGAGCTGGCGAGCCGGTCCGACAGGTAGCGAATGATGTTGACGCCGACGGCCGGGAAGCGATCGATCAGCCGTCGTAGCTCCTCGGGGGTGAAGCTGCAGATCAGGGCCTCCTCGACCGCCTCGGCGTAGACGTCGCTGAGCTCCTGGCCCAGCCACGACATGCGGCCGACGATCCGTCCCTTGTCGAGGATCTCGAGGGTCAGCTGTTTACCATCCGGGGTGAGCCGATAGCCGCACGCGGCCCCGCTTCACGATGTAGAGCCGCTCGTCATCATCGTCCGGCGACGTCACCAGTCCGCCGACGACACACGTCTGCATCGGCAGGGTCTGGCTGACCTCCTTGAGCCGTGCGGGGGCCAGGGCCGCGAACAGGTCGACCTCGCGCAGCAGGCCGATCTTGAGCTCGTCCTCGGTCAGTGGCGGCCCGGTCGGGGGCACCATTGCCGCGTCGCCGTGTCGCTCGAAGAAGCGCTTCAACATC
>JACDBZ010000260.1 GCA_013694645.1 Chloroflexota bacterium | reverse complement strand
GGCCAGAGGAGCGGTCTCGACCTCCGGGTCACCCACCACGGCGAGCCGGTCGAAGGTCTCGAGGAGGCCCTGCAGGCAGAGGTCACCTTCGAGGGCCAGACCCGCGAGCTGGAGATCTCACCACGATTCGGCGAGCCGGGCGCGTATCGCTCGGTCTTCATCCCGACCGCCGCGGGGCCGTACACCTTCCACATCTTCGGCGAGATCGAGGGTGAGGCAATCGACGAGAGCTTCGCCTCCGGCCCGGATACGTTCAGCGAGGTGCAGGACGTGGCCGGCGGCCAGTTCCCGGTTGTCTACCCCGGCACGGGCGACATCGCGCGTGACGCAGAGGCGGGCGCAGCGGCCGGCGGTACGGCGACCTTGGCTCTCGTGATCGGTGGCGCCGGCCTGGTTGTCGGACTGGTCGCCATCGGCCTGACGCTGGCGCCGCGCCGCGGCTGATGCGGACCATCCGGACCGGGCGCCTCGCCGGCGCCCTGGCCCTGCTCGCACTGCTCGTCGCCCCGGCACTGCCGGGCGCGACGGGGACACACGTCCTTGCGCATGCGCAGCTCGTGGCGAGCTCACCGGGAGCAGGCGCGGTGCTGGCCGAATCACCGGACGAAATCCGTCTCGTCTTCAACGAGCCGCTCGAGGTGCAGGTCACGTCGCTCGACATTGCCACCGAGGATGGAACAGTTGTTCTGACGCGAGCCGGCGAGATTGATTCCCGGGACCCGTACGCACTGGTGCTGGCCGATCCGCAACTGGCCGTCGGCATCTACCAGCTCACGTGGCGCACCCTCTCGGCCGTTGATGGTCATACCGCCGAAGGGTTTCTCAGCTTCGGCATCGGCGACGTCGATGGCACAATCGGCAGCGAGCCGAGCGGCGGCTTGGTCCACACCGAGACGGACGCCGCCGGCGTGGTCGGCCGCTGGCTGACCTACGTCGGCCTGTTGCTGGCGCTCGGGATGGCCGTCTTCCACCGCGTCGTGATGCGCAACGGCCCGATGCCCGCGAAGCTGGCCCGCTCCCTCGGCATCGTCCTGCTGATTTCGAGCGCAGCGACGATCGCGATGGCCGTCGCGTCCGGCCTCGAAGCCGGAGGTATCGGCGAATATCTGGCGGGAACCCGCAACGGAATCCTTCAGCTCGGACGGGGCCTCGTCGCGGCAGCCGGGGGCGCCGCTCTGCTGATCATCGCACCACGGCTGGCAGGGGCGGTGGCAGCCGCGACCGGCTTCATCGGAATCGTCCTGCTCGTCATGGCCGGACATGCAGCCGCATTGCCCGGGCCTGTCGCGGTTCTCGGACAGGTCGTCCACGTGGTGGGCGCAGCCATCTGGATCGGCGGCATCGTCGCCCTGCTCGTGCTCGCCGTACGCCCTGCGCTGCTCTCCACCCCGACCCTACCCCCGATGCGGTCGCTCATGCCCCGCTTCTCCGCGCTGGCGCTCGTCTCCATCGGAATCGTCGTCCTGACCGGGATCTATACCGCCTACATGCAGACCGGGACGCTGATCGACCCGGGCACGGAGTACGGGGGTACGCTGCTCCTGAAGTCCCTGTTCGCGGCGGGCGCCCTGGCGCTCGGGGCGGTGAACTTCTTCGACGGCGGACGGATGATGAGCTGGCTGGACGGCTTCCGAAACCGCGTCACCCTCGAGGTCACGCTTGCCGGGGCGGTCCTGGTGGTGACGGCCATGCTGGCGACGACGCCGCCCCTCGACGAGCCGAGCGGCGTTGGCATCGTTCCGATCCCCGACGCCTTCGGCGAGGTGACCCCGGGAATGACCATGAACGTCATCCCGGGCCGGGCCGGCCTCAACCGCGTCGTGGTGACGACCATCGACGGGCTCGCCGCCTCCTCCACGCTCGAGCTGGGTCTCGACCGGCTCGACGCCGGCACCACGACCCGCGTCCCGCTCGTCCTCGCCGACAATTCCGGCACAGGATCAATGGCCGGCATGGGCCACGGCGGCATGGGTGCTCTCACCGACGACGGTACGGTCGATTGGGTCGCCGATGCGGTCGTCCTGCCGCCCGCCAGCCGATGGGACGCCAGCGTCCGCATCCTTTCATCAGCTGAAGGCATCGAGATCTCGCGTCAACGGTTCGCCTTCACACTCTCGGCGGTCGGGGTAGCCGACGGACGCATCGTCACGCTGCTCAATCCCGCGACCGCGGTGGCGGCCGTGCTGCTGATGGCCGGCGCGCTCGGCCTGGGACTGGGCCTGGGTGGCATGCGCCTCCCCCTCTGCGAGCGGGCTGCGTCGCGAATCGCACTCATCGGAGGCGGCGCCGTGGCGGTGGCACTGGGCGGCCTGATCGGCGTGACGCGCCTTCTCGCCTGAACTCGATTTGGCAGCCGGCTCCTTCGCTGCCACCATGACCCCCTTCATGGGCAATCCACTCACCGTCCTCGACACCCTTGCTCGCCCGATGCGAGATCTGCGCGTGAGCGTCACCGACCGATGCAACTTCCGTTGCGTTTACTGCATGCCGAAAGAGGTCTT
>JACDBZ010000243.1 GCA_013694645.1 Chloroflexota bacterium | reverse complement strand
GAGGACGTCTTCGTCGAGCTCGTCGGGCGCGGCTTCGGAGACGAAGACGGCAAGGGCACCGCGTCATGACCCGATACGGATCGACGACGGCGACGAACCCGCGTGAGGCCGCCGACTGGTCGACCGGACGCGTCATCCGGACGAACCTGCGGGCCGTCGTCGGCCGTGCCTACCCGCGGGTGATCGGCCTCACCCGCGAGCCGTCGTGGCTGTTCTTCGAGATCTTCCTGCCGTTCCTTGCGGTGAGCGCATTCGTCTTCGTCTACCGGGCGCTCGAGGCGCCGGAAGCATTCATCGGCTTCGTGGTCCTTGGTGGCGCCATGACCTCGTTCTGGCTCAACGTCGTCTGGATGATGGCGGCGCAGTTCTACTGGGAAAAGGACCAGGGCAACCTGGAGCTCTACTTCACGGCGCCGATGCACCTCATGAGCATCCTGGCGGGCATGGCCATCGGCGGGCTGGTCATGACGAGTTCGCGCGCGCTGGCCGTCATCGGCATCGGCTCACTGCTGTACGGGGTGACATACGACGTCCAGCAGCCCTTCCTGCTGGCCGGCGTCTTCCTGTTGACCATGATCCCGCTCTACGGCATGGGCATGCTCTTCGCGTCGCTCTTCCTGCTCTGGGGCCGCGAGGCGTTTCATCTCGCCCAGCTCCTCCAGGAGCCGATCTACTTCCTGGGCGGCGTGAACTTCCCGCTGCGCGCCATCGGTCCCGTCGCCGGAGTGGTCGTTGCGACGCTGCCGCTCGGCGTGGGCCTGGATGCGATGCGTCAGCTGGCATTTGCCGACAGCGGCGTCGAGGGGGTGCTGCCGGTCGGTCCGGAGGTCCTCATCCTCAGCGCCATGGGCGTTGTCTTCCTCGTGGCCGCGCGACTCGCACTCGGCTACCTCGAGACACTGGCGCGGCGTGAGGGACGCCTGACGCTGCGATGGCAGTGATCGACCGCGCGGAGCCGGTGCGTGGGATCACGCTGGCGGATGCCTGGCGGAGCTTTCGCACCGCCATCGGCCTCGGGTGGGCGATCGAGTCGAACTGGTCGGATCCCTTTCTCTTCGCGGTGTACACCATGGCCAAGCCGCTCGCGGCGGCGGGAATCCTGGTCGTCATGTTCCAGGTCATCACGCAGGGAGCGAACCCCGAGTTCCTCCAGTTCCTCATCGTCGGCAGCGCCCTCTGGAACGTGGTCTTTGGCGTGATGAGCGGCCTGGTGCAGTCGATCCTCGAAGATCGTGAACGCTACCGGATGATCAAGTACGTGGTCGTGACCCCCACCGGACTCTTCCCGTTCCTGCTGGGGCGGTCGCTGGCGCGCGTGCTCGTCTCGTTCGTCGCGGTGGTCCTGACGATGCTCGTTGGGGTCCTCTTCCTGGACGTGGAGCTGCGACCGAACCTGCTCTATCTCGTTCCGGCAACGGTGCTGGGCGTGGTGGCCGTGATCGCCCTCGGAGTGTTCATGGCCGGCTGGTGCCTCCAGCTGCGCCAGGAGGCCTGGTCCTACCCGGAGGCCATCGCCGGTGCCCTGTACCTGATTTCCGGCGCGATCTTTCCGATCGACATCCTGCCAAGCTTTCTTCACCCGATCGCGTACGCCTCTCCGACGACGTGGTGGCTGGAGGCATCGCGGCGGGGATTGCTCGGCCACGGATCGCCGGGCGCGCTGGGCGGCATCTCGGACGGGATGGTGTTGCTATTGCTGGCCGTGTCGACCGCCATCGCGGTTCCCGTGGCACTGGCCGCCTTCGCCTGGTTCATGCAGCGCGCCCGACGCGCCGGCCTGCTCGACATGACCACGGGGAGCTGACCCGCTCCCGCCTCAGTGTGCCCCACGCGAGCCGACGCTACCGCACCATCTCGTCGTAATCCTCGACCACGAACGTCATGCGGCACCGCTCGGCGCGCTCGGGCACGCAGGACGCCGCGGCATCGTCGGCGAAGTGACCGACGAACACGAGCTGCTGACCGCGAAGGTTCGGGCCTGTCGGCTCGGCGCGAGACGGGAACGCGTTGCCAAGCGGGGCGGCAAGCAGCAGGCCGTCGCGGAGCAGCTCGTCCTGCATCACGCCGGCATCCGGCTGGCTGGGCAGAAGGACGCGCAGCGGGCAATCGCGTTGAAGCCAGGCGGCCGCCACATCGGCGCCTCCCTTATCGCCCGTGCAATCCGCGTCGAGCTCGGCATACCAGCCGGCCACGTGGAGCTCGTCGCTTCCCCAGGCGGCGACCGGATCCCCGCCTGCCAGCGCCTCCTCGACCGTGAGCGGGTCGACCTCCGGCCGCGTCCCGCCCAGCGACCCGACGACGAGCATGAAGATGACGAAGGCGCCGAGCGCCGCAACCATCGCCACGCCGATTCGCACCTCGCGCGTCATGACGCAAGCGACTCCCAGCGGTCCCGCAGGAGCCCGATCCCCCGCCTCCACAGCTCGACGTGTGCCGGATCGTTCAGCCAGGTCGAAGCACCCGACGGGTGCGGCAGGCACAGCACCGATGCACCCGGCGCGGCCTCCCAGGCCAGCTCGCCACCCACCAGCTCATCCAGCTTCACGCGCGCTCCGAATGCGAACCGATGCGCCATCCCGCCCACCAGGAGCACCAGGTCCGGCTGGACAAGGCGAAGCTCTTCCAGCAGGAATGGCGCCCACCGCTCGATCTCGGCACGCGACGGCGGCAGATCGACCGAGGAGCCCGCGGCTCGTCCCGGATAGCACTTGCCGATGCTCGTCACGTACCACCGGTCCCGGAAGTCCTCGACATCGATACCCGCGACTGTGAGCCAGCCGCACAGGCGCTTGCCGGCATCCCAGGCGAACGGCAATCCGGTCTCGATCTCCCGCCACCCAGGTGCCTGGCCAATGAGCATCGCCCGTTCTCGGCCGTCACCCGAGAGGACCGGATAGGAACCGCCATCGCACATCGGCATCGCGTCCTGGAGCGCACGCAGCTCGGTCCCCGGTGCCGCGCGGCGGGCTAGTGGGGTGGGCCAGTCGCCCATGTGACGGAGGCGCCTCGGCTCCGCGGTCGCGAGGTCGATCACGCCGACGGACGGAGCGCCTCGGCCGCCCGGAGATCGTCGGCAATGGCAAGGCGCAGCATCCGACGCACGCCATCCTGGTACGGGCCGGCGGCTGCAAGAGCATCGGTGAGAGCGTCGCGCGCTGCGTACAACCGGTCGACCGGGTCCGGCCTGAGCTCCGGAGCCCCACCGCCCAGGTCGCGCACGAACGTGACGTCCTGGCGCTCGATTGCGTCGAGAAGGTCGGCGGCTGACGAGGGGTCGCCTGCATCCAGCGCGTCGGCCAGCTCCTCCCGCGCCAGCTCCATCCAGCGCATCCAGGTGGCAAACTCGGTGTCGCTGGGTGGCAGCTCGTCAAGGGTAAAGACAGCACGTCGGCCATCGGTCGCCACGGCCCGTTCGACCTCGTACCAGTTGTCGCCCACGAAGTCGGGCTGCGGCTCGCCGCTGGCGCGAAGCCAGGCGGTGAATCGGCTCACCCGGCTCGGCATCGCGGCGGTCGCCTCCTCATCGGTGGCCGCAAAGATGGCACAACCAGGCAGCTCGGCGGCGTACGCGCCAACCTGCCCGTGACCATCGATGTCGGTCTCGACGAAGATCGCGTGTGGCATCGTGCCGGCCACTAGATTCGCGCCTCATCCCGCCAGAGTGTATACGTATATACTCTGAGCGCCCTGATCCTCATGGCCGCCTACGTTTCGGTGGTCTGCGGCGTGAGCCGGCCGCAATGACATTCGGCCGAGTCTGGACGCTGAAGACCTGCGAGGCGTCCTCGCGACCGCTGCGGCTCCCCCGGTCGTCGCCGACCGCCGCCGCATAGACCTCGGCCGGGATGCTGCCCGGCGCCGCGGCGAGCTCCTCGCGCAACCGACGTAGCTGGAGAATCTCGTCGCGGAAGGCCGCCGCCCGTTCGAACTCGAGGTTGCGCGCCGCCTCTTTCATCTGTGCCTCGAGCCGACCGATCATGGCGGCCAGCTCGGCAGGCTCCTTGCCGGCAACCTGGAGC
>JACDBZ010000240.1 GCA_013694645.1 Chloroflexota bacterium | reverse complement strand
ATCCGTCACGCCGGCAACCGGCACCGGAGCCCTCTCGACGATGAGCATCAACACGAGCGGCCTCGCTCAGGGCTGCTACATGTTCACGCTGCGAGCCCGCGGCACGAATGGTGACGGCCAACCCGTGACGCATCTCCAGACCGTGCGCTTCAGCGTCGCAACGACAACGAGCAGCGGGCAATACGTGGACATCCTGGGCTTTGCCGTCTTCCAGGTCGACGCCATCACGGCAAACGACATCATCGGCCACGCCGTCACCGGCGTTCAGGCCGACCCAAACGATCAGGCACTTCGGCGAGCGCAGCGCGCGCGCCTCGTGCCCTGGTCCTGACCCAAACCCACCATCGCCAGGAGCGCCAACCGCCCGTGGAACTCGAATATTCGGACAAGAACAGCCGCCGGTCCAAGGTGTACATCGCCGTGGGCATCATCATCGCCCTTCTCGTGGCGGCAACCGTGTTCCTTGCCCTCCAGGCGAGCGGGCTGACCGCCGACCCCGACGTCGAGATGCGCGACGTCGTGGTGGCGACCCGTGAGATTCCCGCCAGGAAGGCGATCGAGGAGGGCGATGTCAGCGTCCGCTCCATCCCTGCCGACCCATCGAACGAGACGGCCTTCTCCTCACTCGACGAGGTCCTCGGGCGCGTCGTCGGGATTCCCGTCGCGACGGGCCAGCTCATGACCCGCAATGTCCTCGCCTCGACAACGGAGGGGCAGACCTTCTCGATCCTGGAGCCCGGCCAGGAGTTCGATCCGAATGGTCCGGATCTTCGGGCGATCAGCGTCACGGTAGCCGATGCGAATGCCGTCGCCGGCACCCTCGTCGCGGGGCAGCGGGTCGACCTGATCGTGACGATGGCGATCAACCCCGACGTCGGACAGACGCCGGAGCAGGTCGTCGAGCAGGCCAGCGAGTTCATCCCGGGTCCGTCGACGAAGGTGACACTCCAGGCGATGACCGTGCTCGCACGGAACGGCGAGATCTACATCCTCCGCGCCGACGTCGAGACCGCGGAGAAGATCGCCGAGCTCACCGCCGCGGGCGGCGTCTTCACCATGGTGCTGCGTCCCGAGGAGGACGATCGCGAGGCCGAGACGGACGGCTCCACGATCGACCGCCTCATCGAGGAATTCGACTTCCCCGTGCCGGTACCGCCGGACCTCGAGGAGCGGGCGGCCGGGAGCTAGGCCGAACGAAGCGTCGCCAGGGCACGCTCCACCTGGCGGCGCGTTTCATCGAGCGATGCCGAGCCATCGATGATGACGTCGGCGGCTGCCACCTTCTCGTCCTGCGACGACTGGCTGCGAAGCCGTCGTCGAGCCGTCTCCTCGTCCATGCCGCGCGATTCGGCCAGGCGCCGGATCGCATCGGCCTCCTCGCAGCGAACCACCCAGATCTGGTCGCACGCGTCCGCGAGCGGCGACTCGATCAGCTTGATGACCTCGACCGCCGCGAGCTCCACCTTTCCTTCGTCGAGCTCCGCGAGCCGCGCTCGCACCGCTCCTCGCACCCGCGGGTGCAGGATCAGCTCGAGGTCACGCAGCGCACCCGCGTCGCTGAAGACGACCATCGCGAGCTCCGCGGCCTCGTAGGTGCCGAATCGTTCGAGAATCGCCGCCCGTGCATCGGCGTCGTTGTGCCGGATCTCGCGGGCGACAGCATCGGCGTCAATGGTGGCGACGCCGGCGTCGCGGAGCATGCCGGCCACGGTGCTCTTGCCGCACCCGATATTGCCGGTCAGACCGATAACCTTCATGCCGGTCCCGATCCTACCGGCTCGCGTTGGCAGTGCGGGCAGAAATGCGTGCTGCGCTGACCCACCACGATGCGCCTGATCGGCCGTCCGCATCGGTAGCAGGGCTGCTCCGCGCGCCGATAGACCGACAGGCGCGCGGCATTCGCGCCGGGCTGGCCATTGGCGCCCACGTAGTCGCTGAAGCTCGCCCCCCGATTGGCAATCCCCTCGCGCAGCACCCGGCGCACCGTACGATGCAGCCGCCTGACCTCATGCTCGTCCAGGCTGTCCGCGGTACGAAGTGGGTGGAGGCGCGCCCGCCAGAGCGCCTCGTCGGCGTAGATGTTGCCGACGCCGGCAATGAAGCTCTGGTCCAGCAGCAGGCTCTTCAGCTTGGCCGATCGACCGCGCAGCCTCTCTGCGAAGCGTGCCGCAGTGAAGCCGCGTCCGAGTGGCTCAGGCCCATGTCCGCTGAAGAGCTCGCCGATGCGATAGCGTCGCGCTCCCTCCGCGACCCGCTTCGATCGCGTGCCACGTCCAGCACCCACGCTGCGCAACCCACCGCCCGGCCACAGCCCGATCCGCCCGAACTTGCGGACGTCGCGATACCGCAGCTCCCGACCGTCCTCGAGCGCGAAGACCACTCGCGCATACGGGTCCGCGGGCGCGTCCGCGTCAGCCACGATCAGCGCCCCCGTCATCCGCAACGCGACCGTCATCACCCGGCCGTCAGCGAGGGAGAGCAGCACCGTCTTGGCGCGGCGGCCCACGCGCTCGATCGTCGCGCCGGCGATCTCGGCGACGAACCGCTCCGGCGGCTGCGGATGCCGAATCGTGCGATCCCAGTGGATGGTCGCGTCCATGATCGTCGCGCCGGCGACCCAGCGCTGGAGGTCGCGCGCAACGGTCTCGACCTCGGGCAGCTCAGGCACGTTACGGGACGAGCTCCGCGGCGACCGCCTCCTCGGCTTCCTCGCGAGCAACGTCCCCCGCTGACCTCGGGACGCGGAGCCAGCCGTCGACGTCGTCGGGGACGTATCGGTCCATCTGCTCCCAGTTGGAGCCGACCTTGAGATCGACCTCGAGCGGCACATCGAGCGGAAGTGCCGAGCGCATGATGTCGCGCACCAGACCCGCGAGCTGCGGCAGCTCGCCTTCATCGGTCTCGAAGACGAGCTCGTCATGGACCTGGAGCAGCATCTGCGAACGGAACCCACCGTCACGGAGCGCGGCGTCGACCCCCACCATCGCAATCTTCATCCCGTCGGCCGCGGTGCCCTGGATCGGCATGTTGATGGCCATCCGCTCGCCGGACGAACGGAGCGCCGAGTTGCGGGCCGCGAGCTCCGGCAGGTACCGGCGCCGCCCCAGCAGCGTCGTCACGAAGCCCTGGTCGCGCGCCAGGATCTTCATCTCGGTCGTATAGCGCCGGATACCGGGGTATGCGGCGTAATAGTCCTCGATGAAGACGTGCGCCTCCTCGCGCGGAATGTTGAGCCGCTGCGCGAGCCCGAAGTCGGAGAGCCCGTAGGCGATGCCGTAGTTGATCATCTTGGCCACGCTGCGCTCCTTCGGACCGACCGCGTCCGGGGCCAAGCCGAGCACGCGAGCCGCCGCGGCAAGGTGAATGTCGGCGTGCGCCGCGAAGTCGGCCTTCAGTCCGGGATCCTGCGAGACATGAGCGAGGATGCGCAGCTCCTGCTGCGAGTAATCGGCGCCGAGCAGCAGCTTGCCGGCCGGCGCCACGAAGGCGCGCCGGATGCGGCGCCCGAGCGCGGTCCGGATCGGGATGTTCTGAAGGTTGGGGTCGGTGCTCGACAGGCGGCCCGTTGCCGCCACTGCCTGCTGATAGGTGGTGTGCAGTCTGGCGTCGTCGTCCACCAGCGTCGGTAGAGCGTCCACGTAGGTTGACTTCAGCTTGGACACCTGGCGGTGCTCCAGGATGAGGCTCACGACCTCGTGCTTGTCGCGGAGCTCCTCCAGGACCGATGCGTCCGTCGAGCGGCTCGTCCGCGTCCGCTTCGTTGACGGCAGCTCGAGCTCATCGAACAGGACGGCCTCGAGCTGGCGGGGTGAGCCGATGTTGAACTCGTGCCCCACGAAGGCATAGATCCTCGTCTCGAGCTCGGCGAGCCTGGCGCCGAACTCCTCGCTCATGGCGGTGAGCGCCTGCAGATCGATCCTGACGCCGGCCTTTTCCATCCGCGCCAGCACCGGAAGCAGCGCCATCTCGACCTCGTCGAAGAGCTGCGCCAGGCCACCGTCGATGAGCTGAGCGCGAAGGATGGGCTGAGCGAGCAGCGCGGTGAGCGCCTCGGCCGCGGCGCGACGGGCCATCGGCTGCTCCTCGGCCCCGGTCTCCGGGTTCACGGGCTTGGGAGGCAGCTCGGCACCGAAATGCTGCGCCGCGAGGTCCTCCACGGCCTGCGATCGAAGCGCCTGGTTGACCATGTAGCCGGCCACCAGCGTGTCGACGAACGAACCCGCCAGCTCCAGCCCTCGATCTGCCCACAGTGTGGTCACCAGCTGCTTGAGGTCGTGCCCGACCCGCACGCGGTCAGCGCGCAGGAGCTCGCCCGGGAGCCGCTCCAGGGCCACGCTGCCGGGATCGCACGGCACCCACCATGAGCTGCCGTCGGCGGCGGCCAAGGCGATACCGAAGAGACGCCGTTCGAGGGGCCTGCCCATGCCGACCGCCCACCCCAGGCCGATGGCGTCACCCTGGGCCTCGAGCCAGGTGCCGAGCTGATCGAGATCGGACGCCGAGCGCGCAATCCGTGGATCGACCTGCTCGATGGAGGCGCCCGGGTCGGCAAGCGGATCCGGCCGCTCGCGTGCAGCATCAGCGGCAGCGGCGGGGATCGCCCGGCCACCCAGGAGGTCCAGGCTGAGCTGGAGCCCGCCGCGGGTCTGCTGCTCGGGGCTCTCGAAACCGGTCGGGGCGATGCTCGAAGCCGGGAGCCGGTCGATGAGCGACCGGAACTCGAGCTCGCGGAGCCGCTGCGCAACCGCCCGTCGATCGTATCGGCCGGTGCGCGCCTCCTCCAGATCCAGCTCGACCGGCAGATCGCACACGATGCGCCCGATCTCGCGCGACATGAAGGCCGACTCGCGGTGCTCGGCCAGCCGATCGCGCATCTTTCCCTTCACATCGTCGAGGCGCGCGTAGACACCGTCGAGGGTGCCGAACTGCTGGAGGAGGCTGACCGC
>JACDBZ010000233.1 GCA_013694645.1 Chloroflexota bacterium | reverse complement strand
CGCCGATCGCGATGAAGGCGTCGAAGGGATTCGCCAGCCAGCCGCGGTTGATGACTCGGTATGTCATGTGGGCGATCAGCCGACCTGCGAGTGCGCCGATGATGAGGCCGGCAATGACCGCGAAGAGAAGGTCCGCGGCCAGCCATTCCAGCCACCACTCGTCGAACGTGGTGAAGCCACGCTGGAAACCGAACAGGGCAAGCATCACGAACGGAAACGCGAGCCCGTCGTTGAGCCCGGCCTCGGACGTGATCGCGAAGCGGGCCTCGTCCTCGGGCTCGCGCTGCATCGGCCCGCCAACCTGGATGTCCTCGGCGAGCACCGGGTCGGTCGGTGCCAGGATGGCTCCCAGGAGAATCGCGCTCGGGAGCGCCATGGCGAGCAGCCAGGTGCCGAGCAGTGCCATCCCGGCGATGGTGAGCGGCATGGCAACGGCCAGCAGGAGCACGGTCGTTCGCCACGCGCGCCAGGTCAGCGGCCGATCGAGCTTTACGCCTGCGCCGAAGAGCGATACGACAACCGCCAGCTCTGCCACGCGGCTGAAGAGGACCGCGTCCTCGATCGGGTCATACCAGTTGATGCCGACGCCCCGCAGGACGAGGCCGGCGAGGACTCCGGCGCCGAGATAGATGAGGGCGGCGGAAAAGGGTCGACCGCGCTGAACGGAGAGGGCGATCGCCCCGACCAGCACCACGAGGCCCGCCACCAGCAAGAGCACTTCGTACAGGCCGGGGTCGAACGCCCAGCCAGGGGCGCGGGCGATCAGCACGGAATCTGCCCTCGGCCGAGCCTGACAGGTTGCGTCCGCCGGTCGACGGAAACGCGCTGGCTTGTCAGCGCTGTGGAGGCGGCACGACCCCGATGCCCTTGCGGAAGGCCAGCTCGCCACCAAGCCATCCGGTGATGGTCAGCATGGCAGCTGCCGCGGCCGACAGCCCGAGGGCGGTGGCCGGCACCCGTCTCGCCGATCGCTGCCGCAGCAACAGGCTGAGGCCGCTCATCCCGAGGATGGCGGCATTGCCGCCGGCGTGCGCAATTCCCATGGGGCCGCGCGCGGCGCGAATCGTGGCAAAGTCGATGATGCCCAGGCCGGCGGCCATCAGCCCGCCGGCGATGCCACCGCCGACCAGCCAGCGGCTCATGCGAGCAAAGAAGCCATCGCCAGTGATGAGATGGGCCAGGTCGCTGGCGGCTGCGGCCGTCAGAAGACCGATCGGAATCGGCACGACGGCGGGATGCAGCGGATGACCGGCGATCGACGCCGTGCTGAGGTGAGCGCCGGGATCAAGCGGTCCTGCCGAGCTGGATCGAACGCGTGCCATGCCCATCCGTTTCTCCTCATCAACGCCGCGGACCCATCAACGAACGGCCCGGTCAACGTCACAGGCTCTCATGCACGCAACATGCCGGGCGTGAGCGGCGCCGTGGCAGATGTGGCGTGCCCGAGAGGGCTGAGACACGCGAAGTCAGTCCTTGTACCGATTCACGCACGAGACGAGTGGGAGTCCGCCGCCCGTGAGGACATCGCGTAGCTGCACCGTTCATGTGGACGTTCTATTTGATCCGGACCCTTCCACGGGGTAGTGCATCAGTTTGAGCAGGACTCCACCTGACGATGCTTGAGCGGCTCTGCTGGCGATCCCGATCCGGCGCTTGTCACCGGCTACGTCAAGCGCCACAACCTCACGATGCGAATGGGCATCCGACGCTTCACCCGGCTGACCAATGTCTTCTCCAAAAGGTCCGCAATCACGCGGCAGCCGTCGCGCTCGACACGCTCTACTACAACTTTGCACGACCGCATCGGAGCCTCAACGATCCCTACCCGCGCACTCCCGCGATGGCGGCAGGCATGGCCGATCACATCTGGACGTGCGAGGAAATCGCCGGTCTGCTGGACTAGACCATTCGATCCTTGCGCAGAGGGGGAATCGCCACGATGATTCGCCCAATGAGTGAGCTCCAACCCCGCCCACGACTCGTCACGATTGCGGCCATCGTGCTCCTCGGTGACGTCCTCATCTCCCTGGTCTTGTTCGCGATGACGATGGATGGTCCGCTGCTTTGCCC
>JACDBZ010000227.1 GCA_013694645.1 Chloroflexota bacterium | reverse complement strand
ACGGGCGCGATGATGTCGCGGCGCTCCTCGAGCCGGAGGTCGTCGAACACGTGATGGAGGCCACCCAGCGGCGCACGGGTTGGTGGCTGCGCAACGGGTTCAAGATCAAGGTCGTTCACGCGCGCCTTGACCTCGGCGATGCGGCCACCGCGCACGACCTCCTGCCGCGTCTGTACGGTGATCGGGGACGCGCCTACCTCATGAGCGCGCGCCGGCCCTCACTTCGCCTCAACCTCGGACTGTTTCACCTGGCCACCGAATCAGCAACCTGAATCGGCAGGTCCGCGGCCTTCCGTGCGCATAAACGGTTGCGGCCACCAAACGCGGCAGATATCATGAGCGGGTCCGATGGCCAGGCTCTTCTCCCCCCGGAGCCTGGCCTTCGGCGTTTCCGTGCCTATCGGCGCGCACGCGCGTGGTGGCACGTCTTCTGGCGATCCGTGCCGGGTTTGGCCGATCTTCCCCTCTCCAGCCGACCTGAGGTGACGCATCGTGCAGCTCTGAGCGCGAACTTGTACGAAATTTTGGTGAAACCCGGCCTGAAGGCGCCAGCGGGCCGGGAATGGGCGAAATATCGGCGACCGATGAGCCTGACGGCCGCGCGGGACAGGTTCCCGTGACAGCCATGCACCGAGAGATCGGTCAAAGCCAGCGCGGTGCAATGCAGCTCCCCGGACCTAATTGTTCGGAGCAGACGCCGAAGCGGTGCGATAATCCACTCACCCCACGACCCCAGGTTGAGGCACACGACCGGATGAGCACCGCCACGCCGCGCATGAAGATCACCTACGCAACGCTGTCCGCGGACAACGAGGAGCTCCAGTTGTCGTTCGACGCGGCCGTCGAACGTGCTCGCGCGAACCTCGGGAACACGTATCCGATGCTGATCGGCAACGAAGAGCGCACGGGCACCGAAACGTTCGATGATCGTTCGCCGATCGACACCGATCTCGTCGTCGCTCGCTTCCCGGTCGGGACCCGCACGGACGTGTGCGATGCCATCAACGCCGCTCGTGCCGCCTATCCGGCGTGGCGCGACACGCCCTGGGGGGAGCGCCTGGCGATTTTGCGCCGCGCCGCCGACCTGATCAGCGAGCGGCAGTTCGACTACGCCGCGCTCATGACGCTCGAGGTCGGCAAGAACCGGCTCGAGGCACTGGGCGACGTGGAAGAGACCGCGGACCTGTTGCGCTATTACGGCGATGAGTTCGAGAAGGCCGATGGCTTCGTGAAGCCGCTCGGGTCGCTCTCGCCCATGGAGCGCACCCGCTCCGTGCTGCGCCCGTACGGCGTCTTCGGCGTCATCAGCCCCTTCAACTTCCCGATGGCGCTGGCCGGGGGTCCGTCAGGCGGCGCGATGATCGCCGGCAATACCGTCGTCCTCAAGCCGAGCAGCGACGCGCCGCTCTCCGGCTGGAAGTTCGGCGAGGCGCTCCGCGACGCGGGCCTGCCGGACGGAGTCTTCAACCTGGTCACCGGCCCGGGCGAGACGGTCGGCGCCGAGCTCCAGGAGAACCCCGGCATCGACGGCATGGTGTTCACCGGCTCGTACGAGGTGGGCATGAAGCTCCATCGCAGCTTCACGCAGGACTACCCGCGACCGATCATCACCGAGATGGGCGGCAAGAACCCCGCGATCGTCATGCGCAGCGCGGATCTCGACGAGGCCGCCGAGGGGGTCATGCGATCGGCATTCGGCTTCGACGGGCAGAAATGCAGCGCCAACTCGCGCGTCTACGTCGACCGGGAGGTTGCGCGCGCGTTCGTGGACAAGCTGGTCGAGAAGGCACGCGGCATCACGGTCGGTGACCCCACAGAGCGCGATACCTGGATGGGCCCGGTCATCAATCAGCGTGCCCTCGACACATTCACGAAGGCTGCCGATGACGCCCGTTCCGATGGCGGCACCATCGAGATCGGCGGCGAGGTCCTGCGCGACGGCGATACTGAGCGGGGCTTCTACCCGACCCCGACCGTCGTCACCGGCCTGCCGCTCGAGCATCGGCTCTTCCGCGATGAGCTATTCGTGCCGTTCCTCGTCATCGGCGAGGTCGACTCGCTCGAGCAGGCGCTCCACGAGGCCAATGACTCGGCATACGGGCTAACTGCCGGCATTTTCAGCAGGGACGAGTCCGAGGTGACGCTCTTTCTCAACACGATCCAGGCAGGCGTGGTCTACGTGAACCGGCGCGCCGGTGCCACGACCGGTGCCTGGCCGGGGATCCAGAGCTTCGGCGGCTGGAAGGGGTCCGGCTCGTCGGGCAAGAGCGGCCTCGGGCCGTATTACGTGCAGCAATTCATGCGCGAACAGTCGCAGACCGTCATCGGCGACGAAGGACCTCCCATCCTGTGAGCCACCAATCCATGAGCGTCCTCGCGCGCCGTCGTGCACTCGCGCCGTCGTGCGGTCGTGCCGCACGAACGACCCCTGATGGAAGTGAGACGGAGTGATGACCGATCGCTTCGCCGGATCAGCCGCGCTGGACGAAACCCTCGTCGAGCCCTCCGGATGGTTTGCCGTCCAGCTGCGCTACGCGTACCGCTCGGGCGACCCGGATACGGCGACCCTTGTCGAGGACCGCGTGATCCTGGTCGACGGCTCCGATGAGGAGGCGGCGCTCGGTCGGGCGGTCGAGATGGCGCCGAAATACGAGGACGACTACGAGACCGATGACGGCGAGCTTGGCGCCATCCGCTTCGAGGGCATCGTGGCCATCAAGGAGCTCGATGATCCGCCGGCGGCGGGTGCCGAGGTCTGGCACGAGTTCATGTCGCCCGATCCCGCGCGCCCGTCACTCGACGATGAGGGCGAGCTGCTCCCACCGGTCTACCCGGCAGAGATGGCCTTCCCGCGCGCCCGCGACGACTGAACCAGGGTGAGCGGCTGGCGCATCGCGGCCTACCGGGCCGTTCGCCCGCTTCTGTTCCACGTCGATCCCGAGCGCATCCATCACGCCACGCTGACCACCCTCCAGCTGTGTGGGCGCAGCGCAACCGGTCGAGCGATGTGCGCCTTCGCCTCCGGCGTCTCATCGGCCGATGCGACCCGTCACCCGTTCGATCTCATGGGCCTCCACTTTCGCAACCGGATCGGCCTGGCGGCCGGCTTCGACAAGGATGGCGTTGCCATCCGCGGATGGGCGGCACTGGGGTTCGGCTTCATCGAGCTCGGCACGGTCACCCCGCGTCCACAGCCCGGAAACGCACGACCGCGCCTGTTCCGCCTCACCGAGGACGAGGCTCTCATCAACCGGATGGGCTTCAACAATCTCGGAGCCGATGCGCTCGCGCAGCGGATAACGGACGCCCGACCTTCGCTGCCCAGGGGGTTCGTCATCGGCGTCAACATCGGTCGCAACCGGAACACGCCGGATGATCACGCCGTCGACGACTACGTGGCCGCTGCGCAGAGCGTCGCGGATGTCGCCGATTACCTCGCCATCAACGTGAGCAGCCCGAACACCCCGGGCCTGCGCGACCTCCAGGATCCCGGTCGGCTGCTCGAGCTGCTCGTCGCTGTTCGCACCGCCACGCCCGGCCTGCCGATCCTCGTCAAACTCGCCCCTGACCTGGATGCCGATCGGCTCGATGCCCTCATCGGCGCGTTCGTCTCCTCACCGGCGGCCGGAGTGATCCTCTCGAATACGACCACCGCCAGGGTCGACCTGCGCTCGGCGGTTGCACTCGAATCGGGCGGTCTCTCGGGGCGTCCGCTTCTCGCACGCACTGCGCAGGCCATCGCTCGAACGCGGCTTCTCGCAGGTGACCGATTGGCCATCGTCGCCTCGGGCGGCATCAGCTCAGCCGAGCAGGATCTGGTACGTGTCTTCGACGAGGGTGCAGACCTGGCTCAGCTGTGGACCGGGTTGATCTACGCCGGTCCCGGACTCATCGGCGAGGCCGTCGGCCTCACCATCCGCTGACGGGGTTAGCAGGCCGGACGGCGCCTGCTAGGATGCATCGGTCTAGCCAAGGTGCGCGGGCAGGACGCGCCGCTCCGAACCCGGAGTGCTACACCACATGACCACCATGGAGGCCACGGCCTCGCATGCGGCTGCTCACGAGCTGACCGCGCCGCACATAGTCACCGAGCTACCGGGGCCGAAGGCCCGCGAGCTCATCGCACGCGACGCAGTCGTCGCGTCACCCTCATTGACCCGCGCCTACCCACTCGTCGCCGAATCCGGCTCCGGCATGGTCGTGACCGATGTCGACGGCAACCGCTTCCTCGACTTCGCCGCCGGCATCGCCGTCTGCTCCACCGGGCACAGCCATCCGAAGGTCGTCGCTGCAATCAAGGATCAGGCGGATCGGCTCATCCACATCGCCGCCACCGACTTCTACGAGCCGCGCTACACCGAGTTCATGGAGCGCCTGGCATCGATCGCGCCGTTCACCGAGAAGGCACGTGTCTTCCTCACCAACTCGGGTACCGAGGCGATCGAGGGCGCCATCAAGCTGGCCCGGTACCACACGCATCGGTCGGGCATCATCGCCTTCGAGGGTGGCTTCCACGGCCGTACCATGGGCGCCCTTTCGCTGACGAATTCCAAGGTGAAGCAGCGCGCCGGATTTGGACCCTTGATCCCGATGGTTCATCACGCCCCCTTCCCGCGCATCCGCTCCTGGCGGGAGCATTCCGGGGGCGATGGCTCGGCAGAGCTTGCCCACCTGCGCGATACCATCTTTGGGCGCCAGATCTCGCCTGCTGATGTGGCGGCCATCGTGGTGGAGCCGATCCAGGGCGAGGGCGGCTACTTCCCCGCGCCGAAGTCCTTCATGGAAGGCCTGCGCGAGCTCTGCGACGAGCACGGCATCCTCCTCATCGCCGATGAGATCCAGTCCGGCATGGGACGCACCGGCTCATGGTGGGCGATCGATCATACCGGCGTCGAGCCCGACATCCTGACCACCGCCAAGGGCATCGCGTCCGGCATGCCGATCGGTGCCTTCATCGCGCGCGACTCGGTCTGGACCTGGTCGCCTGGCGCTCACGGCTCGACCTTCGCGGGCAACCCGATCTGCGCCGCGGCAGGGTTGGCGACGCTCGACATCATCGAGTCGGAGGGGATCACGAACGCCACGGCGATGGGCGCACGCATGCGCTCGGGGCTCGAGCGAGTCGCCGCTGACGTGGATTCCGTGCGCGACATTCGAGGGATGGGGCTCATGCTCGGCGTCGAATTCGATTCGCACGCCACG
>JACDBZ010000221.1 GCA_013694645.1 Chloroflexota bacterium | reverse complement strand
CATCGGCGGCACGCCGGCCGCCTTCGAGATTCGGGAGGGCGAGGAGGACACCATCATCGCCTGGTGGCAGCTCAGCCCACCCGGCTTCCCGGACCGATGGATCGAGGTCCGCGCCGTGATCGCCGGCCAGGAGCCCGAACGGAACGAGATGCTGGACGAGATCCAGGCCGTCCTCGACACCCTGCAGTTCGCCTCCTGAACGTGCGGCACAACGAGCCTTTGTTCCCCTAGCCCGATTTGACCGATATAGCCGCGTCTGGCTGACCTGACCATCCACCCCGTGCACCCGATACGCATGCAGCCCATCGAAATATCGGTCAAGTCCGGCCCAGCGGTGCGGTCGGGCCGGCTTTGACCGATATATCGGCGGCACCCACGCTCATCAGCTGCCTGAAACAGGGACCCGGGCCAGCCGTGCGCTGATATTTCGCTCGAAGCCGGCATCCGGGGCCGAGTCAGCTAGGCAAGCCGTTCCTCGGCGCCGGGGCGCAGCTCCACGGCGACCGGCACGCCCGCGGCCCGGCGCAGCACCTCGCCAAGCCGCTCGTCCCACGCGACGTGGTCCGGCAGCCGCACCTGGCGGGTGGCGCCGGCAACGGAGATGGAGAGCAGCACCGGCAACGGACCCGGCCGACCCGACAGCGCCCCCTTGACCGATTCGATGGCGCCCAGCAGATGTTCCATCGACACGTCCTCGCCGAACGAGACGCTCACAGTCGCGGCCACGCCGATCGGCGTCGACTGGATCGGAACGGCGTCGACCGGAGCAGCGGTCTCCTCCGCGGGCTCGGGCCCGCCAATGGCCGCGGCGACCGCCTCGGGTTCCGCCACGGCAACCGCCGTTGCCGGTAGCGGCTGCACCGGGATGGGCTGACGGTCACCGCCGCTCCAGACGCCCTGCGCACGCTCGGGTGGCTTGTCCCATCGACGACCGCCACCGCGCACGGCCAACAGCCGATCACGCTCGACCCCGAACGCGACCGAGCCCATGCGCACCGCTTCATCCCAGGCGTGAACGGCCTCGCACAGGATCTGTGGCGAGTCATCGCGGCGGTCGATGCGCCCGGTGATGAGGACGATGGAGTCATCGGCCCAGGAATTCGCCGTCTGCTCGAAGACCTTCGGAAAGACCACCACCTCGACCGATCCCTGCAGGTCCTCGAGGGTCGCCACCAGCATGGTCGACCCGGCCCGCGTCACCACCCGGCGCGAGGAGATGAGGATCCCGCCCAGCGTCACCTTCGCTGCCTCCGCCTCTTCCGCCAGGTCGCCGGTGTAGGCAGTCACGTAGTCCGGCAGTTCTCCGGCAATGTCTCCCAGCGGGTGCTCCGACAGGTACAGGCCGATGAGCTCCTTCTCCCAGCGCAGCCGCTCTCGGCGCGGAATCTCATCGCCGCCATCCAGGAACTGGACCGATCCGTCACCAGCCGTGGGCACGAAAAGATCGAACAGAGTCGACTGGCCCGCGGCCACGTCGCGCTGGTGCCGCTGCCCGTTCTCGAGCGCCCCATCCAGCGCGCCCAGCAGCGCGGATGCCGTGCCGAGCGAGGCCACCGCATTGGCCTTGATCAACGACTCCATGACCCGCTTGTTCACGGTGCGCAGGTCCACGCGCTGACAGAGATCCGTCAGTGATCGGAATGGACCGGGCTCCTCGCCGCCATCCCGGACGGTAGTGATCGCCTCGATGGCGCCCTCCCCCACGTTCTTGATGGCGGCCATGCCGAAGCGGATGGCTTCCGGCACGCCGGCGGCATCCGTCTCGACCGTGAACGGGGCCGATGACTTCTGCACGTCCGGCGGGCGCACCTCGATCCCCAGGCGGCGGCATTCGGCGATGACGGCGGCAACCTTCTCGGCGCGTCCGGAGAAGCCGTTCATGACGGCGGTCATGAACTCGATCGGGTAGTTCGCCTTGAGGTAGGCCGTCTGGTAGGCGATCAGCCCGTAGCAGGTGGCGTGGGCCTTGTTGAAGCCATAGCGGGCGAAGGGCTCGAACTCCGCAAAGACGCGATCCACGATCTGCGGTGGAATCCCCTTCTTCTTGGCCCCGGCCTTGAATTTCGCCTCGTGCTGGCGGAGGACGCTTTCCTTCTTCTTGCGGATCGCGTAGCACAGGTTGTCGGCCTCGGGACCGGTGTAGTCCGCCATCGCGATGGCGGCGGTCATGATGTCCTCCTGGTACACGAAGATCCCGTACGTGTCGCGCAGCGCGGGCTCCAGCGAGTCGTGGAGGTAGGTCACCGCCTCCTCGCCGTGCTTGCGACGGATGTACGCGGGAATGTTCGCCATCGGTCCCGGTCGGAAGAGGGCGACCATGACGGCCAGGTCGCGCACCTCGGTAGGCTTGAGCTCCTTGACGTATCGACGCATTCCGGAGCCTTCCAGCTGGAAGACGCCCGTGGTCTCGCCGGTGGATAGAAGGTCGAACGTCTTCCTGTCGTCCAGCGGCAGCTTGTCGACGTCCAGCTCAATGGACCGATGCGTCCGCACCAGTTCAACGGCATCGGCCAGGATCGTCAGGTTGATGAGGCCAAGGAAGTCGAACTTCAGGAGGCCGAGCGCCTCGCACGCGTGCATCTCGAACTGGGTCATGGTGGTCCTGCCGTCGGTCGCGCGCTGGAGCGGCATGATCTCGGTCAGCGGGTCCCGACTGATGACGATGCCCGCCGCATGCGTTGAAGCGTGGCGACTGACCCCTTCGAGTTGCTTCGCGATGCCGATCAGCTTGTCGACCCGGTCGTCTCCCGCCATGAGCTCCCGCAGAGCTGGCGAGGTCTCCACGGCCCGATCGAGGGAGATGTTGAGCTCCA
>JACDBZ010000176.1 GCA_013694645.1 Chloroflexota bacterium | reverse complement strand
GCGCGTCGGCGGCTGATATGGCCGGAGGCGTCAGCTACGGCTCGGGAAGCATCTTTTCGGGCTCGGCCATACCCGACATCGGCGGAATGTTCGACGCTCTCGGCAGCGTCGGTTCGACGCCCCCATCCTCCTCGTCGTCGAGCTCCGGAGGCGGCGGATTCTCCGGAGGCGGCAGCTCCGGAGGCGGAGGCGGCTCGGGCTCGTTCTGAGCCGATGGGTGGCGCCAATGCAGACAAGGGTCTATCGTTCGCGTCGATGAGCTTCAATCGACCCCGGCCCGACCGCCGACCCGATCGCCCCGGCCGCGATCGTTCCGACCGACCACCGCAGCGCGGTGGCGATTGGCAGCCGCGCGAACGTTCAGCCGGCGGCGACCGTCCCGACCGGCCGTATCAGCCTCGTGGGGGGAGCGGCGGCGGTGACCGCTCGTATCAGCCCCGCGCTGGCGGTGATCGGCCGTATCAACCTCGCGGTGGCGAGCGTCCGCCCTATCAGCCGCGACCACAATTCGACCGACCGCCGGATGAAGGCGCCATGTCCATCCGCCTCGATCCGCGCCGCGTCAACGCGCTGAAGCACCTCGCGGGCGAAGCCGGCGTCCGGCCCGGAGATCTTGTCCGCCAGTGGGTCGAAGAACGCCTCGACGCCTCGCGCGGCGGGCCTGAAGCAGCACCAGCCGCGTCCCGCGGCGCAAGCCTGCTCGAGCGCCTCGAGGACCTCGTGACGCGCGTCAACGCGCTCGAGGCCGCAGCGTCAGCCGGTCGAGCGAGGCCAGAATTAGAATCTGCACCAGACGAGCCCACCGGGGACGCCGCGACGGCAGAGGCGCCCGCCGCCGATGAGGCCACTCAGGTATCGGCGCTACCATCCGCAGCACGCGTGGCGCTCCATGACGAGATGATCGCGGTGATTCGCGAACGTGGGCCGCTTTCGGCGGGAGAGCTCGCCGTGGCGATTGTCGAACGGGGCCGGTATTCGGTTCCGCGAAGCGGCAAGGCGCTCGATGCGAAGACGGTGAGTCAGCGCGTCAGCAACCCGACGTATCGGGCACGCTTCGTCCGCCGCGAGGGCCGCATCGGCCTCGCCGATCAGGCTTAGGAACACGCGAACGGCCGGCGCGCCGGCGCCGGCCGCATCGGTCCCTCGAAGGTCAGCCCTCGAGGATGAAGGTCACCAGGATATTGGCCTGAAACTCGACCACCCCGTCGCGATTGACGTTGACTCGCTGTTCCTTGACCCATGCGCCGCGAACACCGCGAAGCGTCTTGCTCGCGCGATCGATCCCCTGGCGGATGGCATCCTCAAAGCTCTCGGTCGAGGTGCAGGACAGCTCGGTCACCTTGGCGACTGACATCGGTGCGATTTCTCCTCTGCGAATGGGCGACCAGTATGCGCCCGGACCTGACCGATGCAGGTAGCGGGCCACGGGCCGGATCGATCCGCTGGAATGGCCACGTCTGACCCGAAGGCGCGATCCATCGATGGGTATCTACGCTTGGCGGATCACGTGACGCCGACCTCATCGAAGAATGGCAAGGCCGCAATGACCCGCGGCAAACGCGCGTCATGCCCAGGTGCCGTGAGACGCGGTCCAGGCGAGGAGCTCGTGGGCGGTGAGCGCATTGACGACCGTGGGTGCTGTCACGCCGCACAGGAACGCTCGTTCGCAGCCGTTGCCGAGCCAGAAGAGCTGCCCGGGCGCGTGCGCATCGGTGTCGATGGAGACTCGACAACCCGCTTCAACCGCCAACCGCAGCAATCGCTTGGGTGGATCCAGTCGCTCCGGCCGCGAGTTGATCTCGATCGCTTTGTCGAATCGAGCGGCGGCGGCGAAGACCAGCTCCGCGTCGAAGGCTGACTCCGGACGGTTTCGCTTGCGCGTCTTCATGCGGCCGGTGCAGTGACCGAGGATGTCGAGGTTCGGGTTCGCCAGCGCCGTCACCATGCGCACGGTCATCGCGCGCTCCTCCGAGCGGAGCGCCGAGTGGACGCTGCCGACCACCACGTCCAGCTGAGCGAGCAGCTCCGGATCCTGGTCGAGAGAGCCGTCCTCGTTGATGTCGACCTCGATTCCCGTCAGGAGGCGGAACGGACCGAGCTGGAGATTCAGCGCTGCGATCTCCTGCAGCTGTGCCCGCAGCCGATCGGCTGACAGGCCGTTCGCCACGGTCAGCCGAGGGGAATGATCGGTGATGGCGAGATAGTCATGCCCGAGCTCGATTGCCGCGTCCGCCATTTCGCGAATGGTGGCCCCACCGTCGGAAGCCTCGGTGTGGGCGTGACAGTCGCCGCGCAACGCTGCGCGCAGCTCAGCGGCGCCCTCGGCGAGCGGCTTGCCTTCCGTCGACTCGAGGCGCCGCAGGTAGACCGGCTCCTCGCCGCGGAGGCTCTCGAGGATCGTCCGTTCGGTGACCTCGCCGACTCCCGGCAGCTCGCGCAGTCCCCCGCTGGCGGCACGCAGCACCAGCTCCTCGGCGCCGATCCGGGTCAGCGTCGCGGCCGCGGTGCGGAACGCACGCACCCGGTACCCCGGCTCCTGTGCGGCCTCCAACAGAAAGCCGATCCGCTTCAGATCGGCGATCGGATCACGGTCGGGCATCGTGGGTCGGGGCGTCAGGCTGCGTACGCATGAGCCGTGCTTCGCGGCGCACGCCACGCGTCCCCCGCCACGATCCACAGTGGGAATCGCGCACCGGATGACGCTCCGGTGGAAATGCCTCGATGCATCGCGGCGAGTCGGGCCCCACCGTCGTTACGGAATCGCAAGAATTCGAGCCGGATTGTCGATGGTCATCTGCCGGATCTCGCCCTCACCCACCGCGGCGGTGCGCAGGGTGGGCAGGAAATGCTGCTGAAGGTAGACGTAGCCGAAGCCACCGTTCGCCTTGAGCTGGCGATTGTGGCAGACGTCCTGGCTGAGCAGGATCTGATCGCCGAATCCCCGCTCCAACAGCTCGACGATGGTCTCGACCAGACGCGGCTCGAGTGCCTCCTCGACCCCGAATCGATGGCCCAGGAAGTCGAACTGAAGGTTGGCACCGGCCGCAAGCCCCTCGAGGTAGAAATCAAGGTTGTGATACGAGTCCGCATGGCCGATGACGACGCGCGACGGATCGACGCCCTCCTCGGTGAAGATGCGCAGCTGAGCCAGGCCGACATCGGATTGAACGCCATGGGTGGTGATCGCCATCCCGGTCTGCTTCGCTGCCCGCGCCACCGCGCGGTGCACGCGCTCCTCGAGAGCGCTGACCCACGGCTTGTCGGTTCCGATCTCGCCGATGATCCCCGGCCGGATGCCGCTCTCGCCGACGCCGTTCTCGAGCTCACGCACCATCTCGGCCGCCAGGTCGTCGACGCTGCGCCGATCGATGAGCGCCTCGCCCGGGTAGTACGCCCCCCGATACCATCCGGTGCCCATCACGATGTTGACGCCCGAGGCGCCGGCCAGCCGACGAAGTCGATCCGGATCGCGCCCGACACCGGGCAGCGTGAGGTCGACAAGGGTGCCGCCGCCGCGCCGACGGAAGTCGCGCAGCTCCTCGATCATGATGTCGTCGTCGGGGGTGAGCTCCCAGTAGTCCCAGCGGTTGGCGATATGCCACAGACTGATGCCGGTGTGCTCGTGCGGTAGGGTGAAGCCCAGGCTATCGGGTGGCATCGGTCCGGAGACGGTCATGACGCGGGGCGCCATCGGCGGTCCTCCTCGGGTTACGGTGTGCGTCGGTCGGTTCGCTTGGTCTGCCGGCGCATCGGTCTGAATGGAACGGCGCCATCTTGCCATCCTCCCGCACGGACAGGCGCGCAACTGAGGCGCCGACCGGCCCGACACTCATGCGCGGCGCTTGCGCTGCCACGGTAGCCTAGGACCGATGACGAGCTCCACCACCGCGAACGGCATCTGGACAACCACCCAGGCCGAGCTGGACGAAGCCGCCGAGCGACTGCACCTGGACGAGGGCATGCACCGCGTTCTGCGGGTCCCGAAGCGTGAGCTGACGGTCAACTTCCCGGTGACGCACGACGATGGCCGCGTCGATGTGTACACCGGGTTCCGGGTCCACCACAACGTGAACCGCGGCCCGGTGTCCGGCGGGGTGCGCTACGTCCCGACCCTCGATCTCGACGAGGTGCGGGCCCTCGCCATGCTCAATACCTGGAAGGCAGCGCTCGTCCGAATCCCGTTCGGCGGCGCCGCGGGGGGCGTGCGCGTGAATCCACGCCGGTTGAGTGAGAACGAGCGGCAGGGACTCACCCGCAGGTATGCGACCGAGATCGGCATCTTGCTCGGACCCGACAGTGACATTCCGTCGCCGGACGTGAATACCGGCTCCCAGACGATGGCCTGGATCATGGACACCCTTTCCATGCACCAGGGCCACACCGTCGCCGCATCAGTGATCGGGAAGCCCCTGGCGATCGGAGGAACGCGAGGCCGTCGGAGCGCCACGGCGCGTGGCGCGCTGCGCTGCATCGCATCGGCATCGAGGGCGGGCGGGCGCGAGCTGACAGGCGCGCGAGTGGTCGTCCAGGGCTTCGGACGCGTCGGCATGACGCTGGCGGAGGAGCTCCGACAGGCCGGCGCCGTGATCATCGGAGTCGGCGATGATCGTGACGCGGTGGCGAATCCAGACGGTATCGACGTGAAGGCCGCGACCCGATGGATGCGCGAGCATGATGCGATTCGCGACCTGCCGGACACCGAGCCGATGACAAAGGCAGAGCTGTTCGCCATCGAGTGCGACGTCGTGGCGCTTGCCGGGCTCCAGGGCGAGATCACCGATGCCAATGTTGACGCGGTCCAGGCTCCGCTGGTCGCGGAGGTGGCGAACGGCGGCACGACGTCGGCCGCCGACCTGGTACTTGCCGATCGCGGTATCACGGTCATCCCTGACATCATCTGCACATCCGGCGGAACCGTCCTCGGCTACTTCGAATGGGTGCAGGACGTGCAGGCCTTCTTCTGGGGCGAAGAGGAGATCACCGGGCAGCTCGACCGGATCGTGGACGAGGCGATGGCCGAGGTGCAGGCGATCG
The DNA here is from genome assembly GCA_013694645.1 of Chloroflexota bacterium. Taxonomy (GTDB): domain Bacteria; phylum Chloroflexota; class Limnocylindria; order QHBO01; family QHBO01; genus JACDBZ01. The sequence goes on along the minus strand of JACDBZ010000176.1, from coordinate 416 downwards.
CATCCGCGGAGCGGATCGATCTGCGCGCCGCAGCCATGATGGTCGCCGTGGCTCGCGTCGCGGAGGCGACCACCCTGCGCGGCCTCTATCCATAGCACCGCCATCCGGTGACGATCGGTGATTCGATCCCCAGTGCGGTCCGTATCGGCATTGATGAACGAAACCTTTCCACTTCGTCGTGACGCTCCCTGGCGCTGGGTGCTGCGCGCGTTCGGCGTCCGTAGCGGTGCCGCCCACGTGGAACTCACCGATGGCGATCGGCTCATTGCCGTCTTCGGGCGTCTTCGCGTCGAGACATCACTCGCCAATATCAGCAACCATCGTGAGACGGGGCCGTATCGCTGGTGGAAGGCCATCGGTCCGCGACGCTCATTGGCCGACAAGGGCTTCACCTTCGGGACAAGCAGCCGCGCAGG
>JACDBZ010000085.1 GCA_013694645.1 Chloroflexota bacterium | reverse complement strand
ATCGGCTTTACGATCCCTTGACCTATGGCCGTCAGCATCCACCCCCGAATGGCAACGTCCAGGCGCGTCGCCGCGCCCTCTGCCGAGGATCGCGCGGCCCGCTATATCAATCGCGAGCTCTCCACGCTCGAGTTCAACGCGCGCATTCTCGAGCTCGCGGAGGACGCCTCGACACCGGTCCTGGAGCGCGTCAAGTTCGCCGCGATCGTGGCTGGCAACCTTGATGAATTCTTTGGAGTGCGCGTGGCGGGCCTCCAGGAGCAGGCCGGCTCGCAGCTCGGAAGCCGATCTCCTGATGGCATGACCGCGGCCGAGCAGCTCGAGTCGATCCGGGCTCGCGTCGGTGAGCTGACCGAACGACACGCCCGTGCCTTCGGTGGTTCGCTCCGTAGACGACTTGCGCGCGATCGCGTCGCGGTCCTGCGCTGGCGGCAGCTCAACGAGGCGCAGCGAGCCACGCTCACCGCCACCTTCCATGAGCGCGTCTTCCCGGTCCTGACGCCGCTCGCCGTGGACCCCGGGCACCCGTTCCCGTACATCAGCAACCTGTCCCTGAACCTGGCGGTGATCGTGGCCGATACACCCGAGGGACAGCGCCGATTCGCCCGGGTCAAAGTTCCGCCGCTGCTCCCCCGATTCCTCTCGCCAAGCGATGACGCCCGCGTCTTCGTCCCGCTCGAGGATGTGATTGCGGCAAACCTGGGGCCGCTCTTCCCCGGCATGAAGATCCTGGAGTCGTCCAGCTTCCGCGTGACGCGCTCGATCGACCTGGATCTCGATGACGACGATGCCGAGGATCTGCTCGAGGCGCTCGAGGACCGGCTGCGCAGCCGCCGTTTCAGCCCCGCCGTGCGGCTCGAGGTCGAGCGCAGGACATCGGCGCAGGTGCTCTCGCTGTTGATGCGCGAGCTCCAGCTGACCGAACGCGACGTGTATCGGCTGCCGGCGCCGCTCGGACTGGCCGACCTGTGGCACCTGTACGCCCTCGATCGCCCCGATCTGAAGGATGCGCCGCTGGCGGCTGTCACGCCGGCAGCACTCGCCGCGACCGACGAGCACCCGGCGGACATCTTCGGCGCCCTCGCCGACCACGACGTGCTCGTCCATCACCCGTACGACTCGTTCAGCACATCGGTGCAGGCATTCGTCGAGGCGGCCGCGGCCGACCCATCGGTGCTTGCCATCAAGCAGACCCTGTACCGGACGTCTGGCGACAGCCCGGTGGTCGACGCGCTGGTCGACGCCGCGGCCGCCGGCAAGCAGGTCGTGGTGCTCGTCGAGATCAAGGCCCGCGGCGACGAGCCGGCGAACATCGTGTGGGCGCGGATGCTCGAGCGTGCCGGCTGCCACGTCGTCTACGGGCTGGTCGGGCTGAAGACCCACGCCAAGCTCTGCCTGGTGGTTCGTCAGGAAGGCGCGGGCATTCGCCGATACGTTCACATCGGGACCGGCAACTACAACCCCACCACGGCGCGCACCTACGAGGATCTCGGCCTCCTCACCGCCGACGAGACGCTCACCGCGGACGTGAACCATCTTTTCAACCTTCTCACCGGGTACAGCCGCCGGTCCGAGTACGAGCGGCTGATCGTCGCGCCGATCAACATGCGACGCCGGGTGATCGAGATGATCGAACGCGAGGCGCGACTCTCCACGCCCGAGGCACCGGGCCGCATCATGTGGAAGCTGAACGGCCTCGTCGACGAGGCGGTCGTCGATGCCCTGTACGATGCATCTCGCGCCGGCGTACAGATCGACCTCGTGGTTCGGGCCATCTGCGGTCTTCGGCCCGGCGTGCCAGGGTTGTCGGAGACGATCCGCGTGCGCAGCATCCTCGGCAGATTCCTCGAGCACTCACGTGTGTACTGGTTCGGGAACGGCGGCGACCCCGAGGTGTGGATCGGCTCGGCGGACATGATGCATCGCAACCTCGACCGTCGCGTGGAGACGCTCGTCCGTGTCGATGATCCCGGGATCAAGGTCAGGCTGGCGGAGATCCTGGAACTTGCCATGGCGGAGCGCGCCGGCGCATGGACGATGACGGCCGATGGGCAGTGGCTCCGAGCACAGGCCTCGACCAACGGGGACGGCCCGCCGCTGAGCATCCAGGCACAGCTCCAGCGGCCGCCGGCGTCGGCATGACCGATGGGACGAAGGAGATCGAGCTGAAGCTCGCCATCGACGGCGCCTTTTCGCTCCCTGACCTCACCGATGCGGCGGTCGTCAGCGAGGTCCGCCAGGATGAGACACAGGATCTCTGGGCGATCTACTGGGATACGGCCGATCTGCGCCTTGCCCGCCACGGTGTGACCCTGCGGCGCCGGACCGGCGAGCCGGGGGGCCCGCGCTGGACGCTGAAGCTTCCGCTGCCGACCCACGATCCCGATGCCGCTGACGGAAACGGCGTCCTCGCCCGTCGCGAGATCGAGATGAAGGGTCCCGCAGACCGAGTTCCGGCGCACGCGGCCGATCTCGTCACGGCGTACGCGCGGGCGGCACCCCTGACCGAGATCGCTCAGCTGCGAACGCGCCGCCAGATCTGGTCGCTGCTCGGCCCGGATGGGCACCCGGTCGCGGTTCTCGACGACGATGATGTCTCGGTCATGGAGCATGGCCGACGAATCTCGAGGTTCCGGGAGATCGAGCTTGAGTCGCATGGGCTCGACGAACAACAGCTCCAGCGGATCGGCGGGCTGCTCCGCTCGGCCGGTGCCGTCGACGCAGAGCCGATTCCCAAGGTCGTCCGCGCACTTGGTCCGGCAGCCACCGCGCCAGCCGACGCGGTGGCGCCGGCGATCGGGCCGGATCAGCCCGCGGGGGAAGCCGTGCGGGCGGCGCTCACCGATGCTGTCGAGCGGATCGTGCGGCACGACGCCGGGATGCGCATGGAGGACGCCGAGTCGCTGCACCAGGCGCGCGTCGGGCTTCGCCGCGTGCGAAGCCATCTTCGCGTCTTCGGTCCCCTGCTCGACACTCGCTGGGCTGACGCGCTCGACTCGGAGCTCCGCGGACTGGCGCGCCAGCTCGGCGAAGTGCGCGACCTCGATGTGCTCATCGAACGGCTCGCGTCCGTTGTCGAGGATCTTCGTCCGGTGATCGACCCGCTGCTCGACGACCTCGCGCATCGCCGGGATGCTGCGCGCGTCACCCTGCTGGAGCGACTCCGCGACGAGCGCTACCCTGCCCTGCTCGAACGGCTCGTGGCTGCCGCCGCCGCGCCACGACTCGTCCGCGCAGCGACCCGGCCCGCGGGATCCGTGTTGCCACCGCTCTTCGACGTGGCATGGAAGCGACTCGCGAAGCATGCCGGTCGCCTCAAGGCAACCTCGCCCGATGCCGACTACCATCAGCTCCGGATCCGGGCCAAGCGAGCGCGATATGCGGCCGATGCCATCGGTCCGGCTCTCGACGAATCACGTCGAGAGGGGGCCGACGCCATCCGCAAACGTCTGACAGCGCTGCAGACCGTGCTCGGCGAGCTCCAGGACGCGGCTACCTCGCGGGACGAGATCCTGGCGACCGCCGCCCGGCATCCGGACAACGGGCCTTTCAACCTCGCCGCCGGCATCACTCTCGAGCGCGAGGCACAGCGCGCGACGGTTGCGCGGCAGGCCGTGCCCGACGCATGGAGCGACCTTCGGCGTCCGAAGCATCGGCGCTGGGTGAAAACATGAGCGGCGCCACCATCCGCGCGGCGGGTGGGGTGGTGTGGCGACGGGCGGCGCCCGAGCCGGATGGAGGCGGGGTGGAGGTGGTCCTCGTCCACCGGCCGCGCTATGACGACTGGAGCCTCCCGAAGGGAAAGCTCGGTCCCGGCGAGCCGGAGGTGGAGGGCGCCGTGCGCGAGGTGCTCGAGGAGACGGGCCTTCACGTGCGCGTCGGGCGACCGCTCGGCGAGACGCGCTATGACAAGGTCGTCGGGAAGGTCGCGCGGCCCAAGGTCGTTCGCTGGTGGGCGATGGAGGCCACCTCGGGAGCGTTCACGCCGAATCGCGAGGTGGACGACATGCGGTGGTCACCGCTGTCGGAAGCCGAGCAGATGTTGACCCGCGACACCGATCGCGAGCTCCTGCGCCGCTTTGCGCAGGGGCCGGCGCCGACAAGAACCGTGCTCCTCGTTCGCCACGCGAGCGCCGGCAGTCGGTCGAAATGGAACGGGGAGGATCGCGACCGCCCCCTCGACGAATGCGGCCAGGCCCAGGCGGACGAGCTGGTGCGATTGCTCGCGCGGTTCGATGTCGCGCGGATTGCATCGGCCGACGTGGCGCGATGTGTCGACACCGTTGCGCCCTTCGCTGATGCGCTCAGCCTCCCGGTGCACGAGGAGCCGGTCCTGTCGGAGATCTGCTATGCGGGGCGCGAGGAGGAGGCGGCCGCGCTTCTGCGGTCAACGGATCCGGATAGGGATGCCGTGGCCTGTTCGCAGGGAGACGTCATCCCCGATCTCGTTACCCGACTGCTGACGGCCGATGATCTGGACCGACCCGGACCGATCGCGGCGGCCAAGGGCAGCGTCTGGGCGCTCACCTTCTCCGGAGAGCGGCTGATCAACGCTGAGTACTTCCCGCCACCGCGGCCGGTCGAATGTCTCGCACCGTCTTGATGGGCGTCTAACGTGTCGTTGACCCACGGTGGCTAGGTTCGGCAGCATGGCACTTCATCTGTCGGCAAACGCCACCAGCAGACGACCCGCCTCCGATCTGGATGCACGCCTGCGGGCGGAGGCCGATCTGCAGGAGGCGAAGGCACTCCTCCGCCGGCTTCTCGCCGCCGAGGACCGATTGGGGCTCGTCTTTCCGGTCATGGACGACGCGCGCCGATTCCTGGCCGCGCAGCGACATCGCGGAGACTGACCGACCGCCGGTCGGGTACCGTCAACGGGTGACGGACAGCGCTCTCGTCGGCCAACACCGGCTCGATCTCTCGCGTGGCGACATCACCAACGAGCGGGTCGACGCCATCGCGAACGCGGCGAACGAGGCACTCCGCGGTGGGGGCGGCGTCGATGGCGCCGTCCACCGAGCGGCCGGGCCCGGCCTGCTCGCGGAGCTGCGAACCCGATATCCACATGGAACGCCGACCGGCACCGCCGTCGCCACCGACGCGTACGATCTGCCGGCGCGTTGGGTGCTGCACGCCGTCGGCCCGGTGTGGAGGGGCGGGAACAACGATGAGCCGAATCTGCTTGCCGCGGCCTATCGGTCCTGCCTGATCCTGGCCGACGAGCTCGGAGCGCGGAGCATCGCCTTTCCGGCGATCAGCATGGGGATCTACGGGTATCCGCCCCCGGATGGGGCGCGCGTGGCGGTGCAGACCGTTGTGGCGTACCTCCGTGGGGAAACGCGAGTCGAGGTGGTCCGCTTCGTCCTCTTCAGCGAGGAAACCTACGAGCTGTTCGCCGAGGCGCTCGCGGAGGCCGGCTGACGGGCACTCCCCAACCAGAAGGTTCGGCGGACGCTACGATCATCGCGATGCAAGATACGTCGCCGACCCCTGCGATCAGTACCCGAGCGCTGACGAAGCACTACGGGCCGGTCCGGGCACTCAGCGACCTGACGCTCGACGTTCGACAGGGTGAGATCTTCGGATTCCTGGGCCCGAACGGATCCGGAAAATCCACCACGATTCGCACGCTCCTGGGCTTCCTTCACGCGACCAGTGGCGCGGCCAGCGTCCTCGGCATGGACGTCGGGCGCGAATCGGTCGAGATCAGGCGGCTGACCGGCTACCTACCCGGAGGCATCGCGCTGTACGACTCACTGACCGGGGAGGAGGTGCTCGACTACCTGGTCGATATGCAGGGCCGCGAGCCGTATCGGCGCGGGGAGCTGTGCGAGCGGCTGGAGCTCTCGACAGCGGTGCTGAAGCGCAAGGTGCGAGACTATTCGAGGGGCATGCGCCAGAAGATCGGCGTCGTGCAGGCGCTCCAGCACGACCCCGAGCTGGCAATCCTCGACGAGCCGACCGAGGGTCTCGACCCGCTGATGCAGCAGGCCTTCTATCGCATCCTCGACGACCTGCGCCGGGAAGGACGCACCGTCTTCTTCAGCTCGCACGTGCTCTCGGAGGTCGAGCGACTCTGCGACCGGGTGGCGATCATCCGAGCCGGTCACCTGATGGCGATCCACGATGTCCCCGAGCTGCTTGCCCGACGACGCCGCCGTGTGACGCTTCGCTGGCGGGGCGTCGCGCCTGACCCGACGTCACTCCCCGGCCTCGAGGATGCCGAGGTGGATGGCAATCGGATCATCGGCACACTGTCCGGCGAGGTAGCGGGCTTCGTGCGGGCAATCGCGTCGCCCAACCTCGAAGACCTGACGATCGAGCCTGCCAGCCTCGAAGAGGCGTTCCTCGAGTACTACGCCACGACGGAGACCCCGACGTGAGCGGCAGGCTCCTTCTCCAGACCCTGCGCTGGCAACGGGTGCGTCTCGCGATCGTGGTGCTGGCCGGCATCGGCTGGGGTCTGCTCATCCCGGTCTTCTACAACGCGTTCAGCGACGTCATGCGCGACCTGGCCAACTCCGGCGCCTTCCCTCGCGAGCTGATGAGCTTCGGCTCGGGGTCGCTGTTCACGCTGCCGGGCGCCATCACGCTGGGGCTCCAGCACCCGCTGGCGATCGGCATGCTCGGCATCTTCGCCGTCGGCGCATCCGCCACGGCGGTGGCCGGAGAGCGCGCCCGGGGTACGCTCGAGGTGCTCCTCGCCAGGCCGATCTCGCGCCTGGCTCTCTATCTCAGCATCCTGGCGGCGCTGCTGGTGGCGGTGCTGATCGTGTTCGCCGCCATCATCGGCGGCATGATCGGTGGGTCGGCCATCCAGGGTCTGACCGCTGAGCTCGACCTGGCGCAGCTTCCACTCGTCATCCTCAACGGCTTCGGGCTGTGGGCGGCCTTCACGACGTTCGGGCTGGCGGCATCGGTCACGTTCGACCGTCCGGGTCCCGCGATCGGTGTCTCGCTCGCCTATCTCGCGGTCAACTACTTCCTCGAGATCCTCGGTTCGCTCTGGATCGATGCGGCCTGGGCGCAGGACTACTCGCTCTTCCACCACTTCAATCCCGGCGCCATCCTCTCCGGCGAGCCCGTCCTCGTCGACCTCGTCATCGTATTCGGCGCCGCGATCGTTCCGGTGGTCTACGCCTTGGTCGTATTCCCGCGCCGAGACCTCGCCGCTCCGGCCTGAGCCTGCGACGGATCATCCTCAAGCGCGTAGGCCACCGCCTCCGCGGCTGACATCGCCTCGCCCGCCGCCCACGCCTCTGCCAGCTCCGGATCTGACCTCAGCTCGCCCGGGTCGAATCCCAGGACGTCACGGTTCCACAGGTTGAGCCTGGTGCCGCTGACACGCTCGAGACCAATGACTGCCGCGGAGAGGATGGCTGCGCGCTTCCGTTGGCCATCGCGCAGAGCCACGACCGCAACCGCGTCCAGGACCAGGGTGTAGCCACTGACGTCCTGCGCCTCGGCAAAGATCTCGAGGGACTGCCGCAGCCAGCGGTGCGCCTCGCGGCGACGCTCGGGGTCGCCACCGGCGAGCAGGTCGCGGCTCAGCTCCTCGAGCGCCAGCGTGTAGGTGACCCAGCCGACCATGAAGCGATCGTCAACGGCCTCGAACACGGTCAGCGCGTCGATCGCGTGAAGGTGTGACTCGTCGAGGCGGCCGATCCCCCAGGCGATGTTCGCGAGCGCCCAGTCGCAGCGTCCGACGCCCGCATCGTCCCCGATATCGCGAAAGATCTCGCGGGC
>JACDBZ010000064.1 GCA_013694645.1 Chloroflexota bacterium | reverse complement strand
TGGCCGGTAAGCGCGCGCGGCAACACTGACGGTGATATGTCAACCGGGAGGTACTCCCAGCGACGTCGATCGCCTCGTCAGAGCCAGGCGGACGAACGAGCTGATCGCCTCGCCGCGTTCCTCGGGCGCGGCGTGAAAGAGGCACGTCGTGCTCGCGCGTGGAGCCAGGTGCAGGCGTCAGAGCGGGCTGGCCTCTCTCAGGGATGCTGGAGCATGCTCGAAACCGGAAGGGCGGCCGGCATGTCGCTCCGCGTCTGGGTCCGGGCAGGCGATGCCGTCGGTGGTGACCTTCGCGCCTATCTCGATCGCGCATCCGGGGCCGATGCGCCCCGAGACGCCACTCACCTGCGACACCAGGAGTTGATTTCGAGAATCGCCGCGCCTGGCGGTTGGCGGCCACAGCCGGAACACGATCTCGGGAGCGCCGGCGTCGCGGATCTCTTGCTGGCGCGCGCCAACGAGCTGGCGCTCATCGAAGTGTGGGGTTGGTTCGCCGATGTCGGAGCCGCATTCCGCTCGTGGAATCGGAAGGTCGAGCGAATCACCGCGCGAGGGACGTCAGCGGCTTCCGGGTGCTGGGCCGTTCGGGCGACCCGCCGTAACCGCTCATTGATCGCCGCTCATGCGACGCTCTTCGCGGCCCGTTTCCCGGGAAGCGGTGTCGCCTGGCTGGCCGCGTTGACTGATCCGACCATACCGGTGCCGGATCAGCCGGCGTTGCTCTGGGTCAGTGTACGCGGCGACCGGGTCTTTCCGGCAAGGGGACTCTCGCCCCGGCCATAATCGATGTGATGGCACGGCTCCGCACCTCGATCGATCCCGACGCTTCCGCGACACAGGTCAACGCCGATGCCATGCAGGCCCTGGTCCGCGACCTCCGAGCACGGACCGACGCGCTGACGCGGCACGGCGCCGGAGGCGACGATCAATCGATCGCCAGGCACCGTGAGCGTGGAAAGCTGCCCGTGCGCGAGCGAATCGATCGGCTCATCGATCCCGGAAGCGCCTTCCTGGAACTGAACGCCCACGCCGCCCATGGTCTGTACGACAACGAGGCACCGGGCGCGGGGATCGTGACCGGTATCAGTCGCGTGGAAGGCGTCGAGTGCGTGCTCGTCGCCAACGACGCGACCGTCAAGGGCGGCACCTACTACCCGATGACCGTGAAGAAGCACCTGCGCGCGCAGGAGATCGCGCTCGAGAACCGGCTGCCATGCCTCTACCTGGTCGACTCGGGTGGCGCCTTCCTGCCGCTCCAGGACGAGGTGTTCCCCGATCGCGAGCATTTCGGACGGATCTTCTACAACCAGGCGCAGCTGTCGGCGCGCTGCATCCCGCAGATCGCGCTGGTCATGGGCTCCTGCACCGCAGGCGGCGCCTATGTCCCGGCCATGTCCGACGAGACCGTTATCGTCAAGGGCACCGGCACCATCTTCCTGGGCGGTCCGCCGCTGGTACAGGCCGCGACCGGCGAGGTCGTGACCGCCGAGGAGCTCGGCGGGGCCGAGGTTCACACCACGCAGTCCGGCGTGGCCGACCACTACGCCCTCAATGACGAACACGCCCTCGCCATCGGCCGCCAGATCGTGCGAAATCTCGCGTGGCGCAAGCCGGAACCACCTTGGGAGATCGGCGAGCCGCGCGAGCCATCGGTCAATCCTGAAGAGCTGTACGGCGTCATTCCAGCAGACGCTCGGCAGAGCTACGACGTGCGAGAGGTGATCGCGCGCCTGGTCGATGGATCTGACTTCCACGAATTCAAGGAGCGCTACGGCACCACCCTCGTCACCGGGTTTGCCAGGATCCACGGTTATCCGGTGGGGATCATCGCCAACAATGGCATCCTGTTCGGCGAGTCGGCGCTCAAGGGCGCGCATTTCATCGAGCTCGCCGGCCAGCGCCGAGTCCCGCTCGTCTTCCTCCAGAACATCACCGGCTTCATGGTCGGGCGAGAGTACGAGGCCGGCGGCATCGCGCGTGACGGTGCCAAGCTCGTCACGGCGGTGAGCACGACGAACGTGCCGAAATTCACCGTCATCATCGGCGGCTCATTCGGGGCCGGAAACTACGGCATGGCGGGGCGCGCGTACTCACCACGCCAGCTGTGGACGTGGCCCAACGCGCGGATCTCGGTCATGGGTGGCGCACAGGCCGCTCGAGTCCTGTCGACCGTCCGCGGAGGCTTCGAGACCGATGCGGATCGCGACGCCTTTGAAGCTCCCATCCTCGACAAGTACGAGCGCGAGGGCTCTCCCTACCACTCCACCGCGCGGCTGTGGGACGACGGTGTGATCGACCCGATCGACACGCGACGCGTCCTGGCAATGGGCATCAGCGCGGCATTGAATGCGCCGATCCCGGAGCCTGGATTCAGCCTGTACCGCATGTGACGAGTCGGTACCGGCTCATCGACACTGGATTCGACCCGGCGACCACCGGCGCGCTGCAGCCTGACGAAAACGCCTTTCGAATCCGTGACCGGCTCACAGACAATGAGTACCGGCATCTTGCCGGAATCCTCGCCCAACGGCCGGACGCGTGGCTCTGGCTGGAGGACCGGTCACCGGATATCGAATGCCTGGCGCACTTCCCCGGTCTGAGGCGCCTGATGGTCACCTCGCTGCGGTTGGAATCGTGGGCGGGGCTCCGTCATGTCGCCGCCTCCCTGGAGGATCTGGGCATGGGCGATGGGACGCTGAAGCGGATCTCGATCGCGCCGATGGCGGATCTCTCGACTATTCGGTCATTGACGATCCTCGGTCCCGTCAGGGACGCCGACGTGATCGGCGCGCTTACGACGCTCGAAGAACTGGCGCTGCGCTCGGTCACCCTCTCGGACCTGTCGCCGCTGGTGGGGCTCCCGCGCCTGCATTCGCTGGGTCTGCTCCTGGGTGGCACCGCCAATCTGGGCCGGCTGCCCGAGATTGCCGGCCTGCGTGACCTCGAGCTCTGGCAGATTCGCGGTCTGCGTGACGTCTCGATCCTTGGCGCTCTGCCCAGGCTGCAGAAACTCACGCTCCAGTCCATGAGTGGAGTCTCAGCGCTGCCATCCTTCGCGAATCTCCCGGAGTTGCGTCGGGTAGCGCTCGATACGATGAAGGGGATCACGGACCTGCAGCCGGTCGCCGATGCGCCCTCCCTCGAGGAGTTGCTGCTGATCGGGATGCCTCAGCTCGCGGCCGAATCACTGCGACCGCTCGTGGGTCACCCCTCCCTCAAGCGGGGGATCTGGGGCTTTGGGAGCCGCCGAAAGAACGCCGCGGCCTATGACCTGCTTCCGATCGCAGACCCGCCGTATGGCCATCCGGATTGGCAGGCGTGATGGAACGCCAAGTTGCCGAGCGGCTTGATGACACGACTGAGTAGACTCTCCGCGCGTGGCGGGCTCGCGCCGAGTGAGCCCGCAGGCGAACGGAGGTATCACATGGTCGGTTGGGGAAATTTCTCATCATCATGGGCGCAGGATCGCTGCTCCGGCCGATGCTGAACTACCAGCGGCCGTAGCCCAAGGCGTCAGCCCCGGGAGGCCTGGCATGCACATCTGGAGCGAGCGTCCCGGATCACGGGCTCGGGAGATCGGCGCCGATGTCGTTACGCTGCTGTGGCTGACGATATGGCTCACGCTCGGCATCCGGCTCTACGCTTTTCTGGCCAACCTGGCGGGCGCCGGGCGCCTGGTACGAGAAGGAGGTGCCGGCATCACGAGCGCCGGCGAGACGATTGGGTCCGCGCTCGAAGGGTTGCCGCTGGTCGGCGAGGGGGCGGCTTCCGGTGTGCGCGGTGCCCTGGCTGGAGCCGGAGATCCACTGATCACCTTCGGGACCGATCTCGAACGGCTCCTGCTGGTCATCTCCGCCCTCCTTGGCCTGCTGCTCGTCGCCACCGCGGTGGTGCCATGGCTCAACCGTTACCTGCCATGGCGTCTGGCGAAGTGGCGCCGCCTCAACGCTGCGGCCACGGCGATCCACGGTTCGCGGCCGACGAGCCGAAAGCTGATCCTCGCGACCGAAATCGAGACGCTCCTCGCCTCTCGCGCCCTTCACCGACTCGAATACGACGAGCTTCTCGAGTTCACGCCGGATCCCTTCGGCGACTGGCTCGCCGGGCGTCACGAGCGCCTTGCGGAGGCGGAGCTGGACCGGGTCGGCCTGCGCGCCACGAGCGCGCGTTAGCCGTCCACGGACGCGGCCGAGACCGGCAGCTCGGCACGCTCGATGTTGAACCGCAGACCGAGCAGTTCCACGGTGCGCGCCGAATCCACCTCCGCGGCCAGGGTGACGACCGCCGGCACTGCCATCTCGCGCCGCGGCACCAACCGGAGTACATGCAGCCCGATGTCGGCAACAGCCAGGTCCGCGACCGCCCAGAAATCGATCTCGAGCCGCTCGTGGATGGTGGCCGCGACCGATGGCGGGTCGCCGGTGGCGAGGTCGAGCCGCGTCAGGATGACCGGAGAGCCGAGCGGGTGGCGAAAGGTCGCGCGCTCGGCCAGCGCCGCATGGCCCCATTCCGCGCCGACGTAGGCGTGCTGGATCAGGAACGGCACCGCGTCCGGAGCGAGCGGAGCGTCCGGAAAGGCGGCCCACCACTCGACGCGCTCACCGTCGGCCCGTGTCCGGCTGCCGTGGATGACCGGTCCGAACGAGCCTTCGGGTAGGCTGCCGACCGTCCGCTCGATCTCGTCGTCGCGGAGCGCGTACGTCGCGAGACCTCCGCCGTTGGCGTCAAGGACGGCAACCGCGGCCGCGCCGACCGG
>JACDBZ010000039.1 GCA_013694645.1 Chloroflexota bacterium | reverse complement strand
CGGGCCGATTCGATCCGTGCACGCACGACGGTCCTGGCCATCGTGCTGGTGGGCGTCGCGTTGATCGTCGGCGCGGTCGCGCTGGTCACCGTGATGCGCGGGGCGCTGACCGAATCGGTGCTGGCCGACGCGCGGCTGCGGGCGGCAGATGTCGCGGCCGAGCTTCGCGGCGGCACGGCGCCGAGCGAGCTGACCCTGCCCAGCTCGGACGACCTCTTGATCCAGGTACTCGACGCACATGGCCGCGTGCTGGCGGCTGGCGCGGAGGCGCCAGGCACGGCCCTCGCCGCGGACCTCGAGCCAGGCGGCATGGCCACCATCACCGTGGCGGGCGACGACGACCCCTTCCTGATCATCTCCGTCTCCGCGCGGGGACCGGCAGGCGCCCGGACCGTCGTCGTTGCCCGCGCGCTCGACCTGGTCGAGGAGTCCACAGAGGTCGTCACCACCCTTCTGGCAACCGGCCTGCCGATCCTGCTCATCCTCGTCGGGGTGGTGGCATGGATGCTCGTCGGTCGTTCCCTCGCGCCGGTCGAGGCGATTCGTCGCGAGGTGGAGGAGATCTCTGGGACGCAGCTCCACCGCCGCGTTCCGGCGCCGCCCGGAACCGATGAGATCGCACGCCTGGCCGTCACGATGAATGAGATGCTCGCTCGGCTCGAGCGTGCATCTCATCGGCAGCGTCAGCTGGTGGCCGACACCTCGCATGAGCTTCGCTCGCCCATCGCATCGATCCGGCAGCACGCAGAGGTGGCCATGGCACACCCCGAACGGATGGGCGTCTCGGAGCTGGCGGAGACCGTGCTTGCAGAGAGCCTGCGCCTGGCGCGCCTGGTCGACGACCTCCTCCTCCTCGCTCGCGCCGACGAGCGGACTCTCGAGCTGAAGCACCGCCCGCTCGATCTCGACGATCTCGCATTCGAGGCGGCGCGCGCATTACGCCGCGAGGGCGCCATCGCGGTCGACACCACGGGCGTCTCCGGTGGGCGCGTCCGTGGAGACGCCGAAGGACTGCGACGGGTCGTCGCAAATCTTGCCGAGAATGCGGCCCGCCACGCTCGCGGTCGGGTGACGCTCGCAGTCGTCGAGGAGGGCGACGCGGTGCTCCTGCGCGTCGATGACGACGGCCCGGGCATCCCTCCGGCCGACCGCGATCGCGTGTTCGAGCGCTTCGTGCGACTCGACGCCGCGCGCGCCCGCGACGCCGGTGGCAGCGGGCTCGGGTTGGCGATTGTTGCGGAGCTGGTTGCGGCGCACGGCGGGACGGTCGTCGTCAGCGACAGCCCGCTCGGCGGGAGCCGAATCGAGGTTCGCCTGGCTCGCGCATCCGACGTCTGAGGTTCGTTGGTCGCATTCAGCGAGGCGTCAGGTGTTCCCGGCTAGCGTGGACGCAGATCTTCAACGCAACACCGAACAGGAGCACGATATGAACAGACGCACGAAGTGGTTGGCCGGCGGCGTGCTTGCGCTGACGATGGTCGGCGCAGGGGTCGGCATCGGCCTGGCAGAGACCAATCCCGAGGCCGGCGACGAGGCCGAGGGTACGGACAGTGACCAGCCGTTGACCGGCACCGACCGCGAGCGAGCTGAAGCGGCCGCCCTTGATTCGGTGGGCGGGGGGACCGTCATCGAGACCGAGATCGGAGATGACGGCGCGGCCTACGGCGTCGAGATTCGCCGCGACGATGGCTCGCAGGTCGAGGTCAACCTCGACGAGAGCTTCACAGTCATCGGCACCGAAGCCGACGACGACTGAGACCGACCGAAAATGAAGAAACTCGGACCGATCCTGACCGTCCTGGCTCTCGCCGCGAGCGCGTGCGGAACCAGCACGCCTCCCGCGCCAACGGTGCCGATGGAGTCAGTGGGAGCGTCCGGAGGTCCGAGTACCTCATCCGGCGCATCTCCGGCCGGCACGGTCCCGCAGCCGGCCGCGCCCGATGGCCTGGCGCTCGCTCCCGAGGCCGATCGCGTGGACCTCGCCATGCCGACCTTCACGCACCCCACCGATATCACGAATCCCCTGTTCCCGGTGTCGAGCCAGGAGTCGGTCCTGCTGCTGGGCACCGTCGACGACGGTGCGTTCCGGACCGAGGTCACGCTGCTGCCGACGCTGCGGATCATCGAGTGGGAGGGGCAGCTGGTCGCCACCCTGGTCTCGCAGTACGTGGCGTTCCTGGACGGCCGGCTGCACGAGGTCGCCTACGACTTCTACGCGCAGGCTGATGACGGATCGGTCTGGTACTTCGGCGAGGACGTCTTCAACTTCGCCGACGGCGCGATCGTGGATACCCACGGTACCTGGATTGCCGGCACCGACGGCCCGGCGGCCATGATCATGCCGGCCGACCCGCAGGTCGGCCACGTGTATCGGCCGGAGAACATCCCGGGCTTCGTGTTCGAAGAGGTCACGGTCAAGGCCGTCGACGAACGCCTCGAGGGGCCTCTCGGTTCGATCGAGGGCGGACTCCTCATCGAGGAGCTGCACATGGACGGCGCGACCGAGGACAAGACCTTCGCTCCCGGATACGGCGAGTTCTACACGGCTGGCGGGGGGGACGTGGAGGCACTTGCCCTTGCCGTCCCCACGGACGGTGCATCCGGGGATGTCCCACCGGAGCTGCAGACCATGACCAGCGCCACGAAGGATGCCCTGTCGGCGGCGGCGGCCGGGGATTGGGACGCTGCGTCGACCGCGACGGGCGACCTCGAAGACGCGTGGGACGCAGTTCGGTCCGACGTCGTACCTGTGCTCATCAAGCCCCTGATCGACGACGCTGTCGTGTCGTTGCGATCCGCTGTCGACGATCAGGATGCCGCCGCCGCCGGGCAGGCGGCCATCGACACCGCTCGGATGGCGCTCGATCTTCAGCTCCGTCATCGGCCGGCGGCCGAGATCGACCTGGCCCGCTTCGACCTGTGGCTGGCGCAGACCGAGCTCGACGCAGCCGCCGAGGACGCCGCCCTGGTCAACGGCGACTTCTTCGCGCTGGACTATGTCCGCGATCGGATCCTGCGCGTGCTCGAGGCCGGGGACCTGGCGACCATCAATCTCGCGCTCGAGGAGCTGCTGGGCGCGGTGCAGGACGAGGACTATGGCGCGGTGACGGAGATTGCGACCGGCATGCGCGAGACGGTCACGGCGCTCATGCCGACGCCCTGACGCCTTGGCTCAACGTTCGAAGACCACACCCGGGTTGAGGATGCCGGTCGGGTCCCAGGCCGCCTTGATGGCTCGCATGGCAGCGACCGTCTCCACGCCGCGATCGCGCACCAGCCACGCCACCTTGGCGACGCCGATGCCGTGCTCCGCACTCACGCTGCCGCCGAGCTCGAGCACCAGCTCCAGGACCGCGTCATCCACGGCCTCATCCTCCGACGCCGGGCCGAGGACGTTGACGTGCAGGTTCCCATCGCCGACATGGCCGTACACGATCGTTCGAGCGTCGGAGTCCACCGCCGCGACC
Organism: Chloroflexota bacterium; assembly: GCA_013694645.1. Classification (GTDB taxonomy): domain Bacteria; phylum Chloroflexota; class Limnocylindria; order QHBO01; family QHBO01; genus JACDBZ01. Next base: position 9,985 of record JACDBZ010000039.1, on the reverse strand, counting down.
GCGACGGGCACCCGCTCCACGAGCTCGGCATAGCGCGCCAACGGCACCGAGACATCCAGCTTGTGCGGCACGCCCTCGGCGTTCATGACCTCGGTGTGGCGCTCGCGCAACTCCCACAGCCGATGCCTCCCGCCGGAATCCGTGGCCACCGCCACCAGCGACTCGTCCACGGCCAGCGTCCCGAGGGCCGCGAAGAGCGTGTCGGTCGGATCGACATCGCTCGATGCAACCTCGATCAACAGGTAGACCGGCGGCCGCACGACGAACGGCGCGGCCAGCGAGGCATGACGCATGATCAGGTCCAGCCCCGCATCGGTGAACAGCTCGAGCGCCAGCACCGATGCCAGCCGCCTTCGCAGCTCTGAAGCTGCGGCCACGGCGGAGGCCGCATCGGCAAAGCCGATGACACACACCGCCCGGTTCCTGAGCCGCGGCACCAGCCGCAGACGCACGCGGGTGATGATGGCCAATGTCCCCTCGGACCCTGCCAGCAGACCGCCGAGATCGTAGCCGGTGTTGTCCTTCGGCATCCCGGGCAGACGCTGGATGATGGTTCCGTCCACGCGAACCGCCTCGAAGCCGAGCAGCCGCGAGCGCATCGATCCATGTCGCACCACGTTGACCCCGCCGGCGTTGGTGGCCACCATGCCGCCGATCGTGGCCGAGTCGCGGGCGCCGAGGTCCACGCCGACCTCCCAGCCGGCGCCGCGAGCCGCCCCCTGCACTGCTGCGAGGGTGGCGCCCGCACCGACGGTCACCTCGCCCGCGCCGCGTTCGACCTCGCCGATCTCGTTCAGGCGCAGGAGGCTCAGCACGACCTCGCCGCCACGCGGCACCGACCCGCCCACCAGCCCGGTGTTGCCGCCCTGCGGTACCACGCCGATGCCTGCATCGACGCAGGCGAGGAGAATGCGCGCGACCTCGTCCGCGGACCCCGGACGGACGACCGCCAGGGCATCGCCACGGAATCGCCGCGTCCAATCGGTCTCGTAGGAGGCGCGAAGCGACGGATCGGTCAGGCAGTGATCGTCGCCGACGATGGCGCTCAGCGCCGCCACGAATGCTTCGGTCATGAATGCCCATCCTACCGGCACTCAGCTTGCCCTCGAATACCACCGTATTGCATGACGCGTGGCAGGTGGTGAGAATTCACCTCAGCACAGACCGTGGGTACGCTGTCCGCCGGCGACGGTGCAGATTGTATGATCATGCATCACAATGATTGTATATGCACTCGCTTCGCAGTCTCGCAGGGACGGACAGACCGATGAACCCCAGCCGCGCCGCTATCGCCACCTCGGACTCGACCGAGCTGGGCGCCCTGCGCGAAATCGTCCAGCTCGCGGCGGGCGCCTCCACGTGGGATGAGCTCATGCAGCTCATCGTGGATCGCAGCACGCGGGCCATGAGCGCGGAGGTCTGTTCTCTCTACCTCCTTGACCGTGATGGCGCGGGGCTGACGCTTGCGGCCACCAACGGTGTCGACCGCGAGCACATCGGCGTGGCACGACTCGAGCACGGGGAGGGAATCACCGGATTGGCGGCGAGCCAGCGTGCGCCGGTCATCAGCATCGACCTCCCGAACGATCCGCGCTGCGCCTGGATCCGCGGCGTCGACCATGAGCGCTTCATGTCCATCCTGGCCGTGCCGCTCGAGATCGGCGAGCGGGTCGTGGGTGTGCTGAACGTCAAGACCGAGGCGCGCCGCGACTTCTCCCAGGCCGAGGTCCAGCGCCTCGCGACCATCGCGTCGCTGCTGGCCGGCGTCGTCGAGCGACGTCGGCTTCACCTGGAAACCGAGGCCCAGCTCGACGGTCTGCGGAGCGTCGACCAGGCTCGCGCAGAGCTGATCGCCGTCGTCACGCACCAGCTGCGCACGCCGCTCGCGGTGGTCCGGGCTTACCTGGACCTCCTGACGGAGACGGCGGATCCGTCACGCGCCGGCGAGGTCGCCGGCTGGCACGAGGCGGCCACCGGCGAGGTCCTTCGGCTCAATGACCTCGTCGACGCCATCCTCGAAACGGTACGCGCCGATCGGCTGCTGACCGTCGCGATTCACGGCTTTGACGTCGGCCCCGTGATCGACGAGGTGTTGACGCGGCTGGCGCCGTTGCTGCGCCGCCACCAGCTCGATCGCTTTGCCACCGGCAGCCGCACGGCGCTCGGCGACCCGGCGCGGTTGGCCCAGGTTCTGGAGCTCCTGCTCGAAAACGCGGCGAAATATGCGCCGCCCGGCTCGGAGATCGTCGTGGCCGACTGGTCCGCGGATGGCGAGGTGCGCGTCGCCGTCGGCGACGACGGGCCGGGCGTGCCGCCGGAAATGCGCGAGAGCGTGTTCGAGCCCTTCGTGCGATTGGAGATGGGAGCCGACACGCCCGGTGCGGGCGTCGGCCTCTTCGCTGCCCGGCGCCTGGTGGGAGCCATGGGCGGGCGCCTGTGGATCGAGGACAAGCCCGCCGGCGGCAGTCAATTCGTGACCGCTCTGCCAGAGGTTGCCCCATGAGCGCCGATAGACCGCTGCGGATCCTGGCGATCGACGACGAGCCTGCCATGATCGGCGCCGTGGCCGCCCTCGTCGGCAGTGTGGGGCACCGGGTCAGCGCCGCCTATGACGGTCACGAGGCCCTGCGCCGCTTCGACGCCGACCGTCCGGACCTCGTCATTCTCGACCTGGCCATGCCGGGCCTCGACGGGATCGCAATTTGCCAGGAGATCCGGAAGCGTGGCTCGACGCCGATCATCGTCCTCTCCGGCGAGGGCCAGGAAGCCGCGAAGGTGGAGGCACTTGACGCGGGCGCCGACGACTACGTGACCAAGCCTTTCGGCAAGGATGAGCTCCTCGCCCGCATCCGGGCCGTGACCCGCCGGCGCGCTGAAGCTGCATCGCCGAGCTCGGCCGGCGGCTCGCTGCGGATCGACCGGCGTCGTCACGAGGCCTGGGCCGGTGACGTTCTCCTGCCATTGACACCCATCGAGTTCACCCTGCTCGAGGTGCTCCTGCGAGCCGGCGGCGACCTCGTCACCCACGAGGAGCTCCTGGAAGCAGGATGGCACGGCGAGCCCGACCCCGACCCGCTCTGGATCAAGCCGCACCTTGCCCGACTGCGCTCCAAGCTGCGAACGGCTGACGCGCCCCTCCCGGCGCCGGTACGAGCCCTCGGCTATCGGCTCATCGAGCAAGTGCCAGTGGTGGCGCCTCCGCTGACGAAGGAGTCTGGCTGACGGCGGGATCTTCCGCTCGCGGCTCGACGACGAGGAAACGGCCGCGCCATCGCTCCCACTCGACGACGATGGTGCTCGCCCTGCGGCTCCCCTCGTCGGCATGGGCCACCAGGAGGTCACGCAGCGTCGGCGCATCGCTCTCATCGAGAGGACGCGCTTCGACGCTGGCGCTGAGCTGCTTGCGACCGCTGCCGTCGTCAAGCAGGTAGGCGCGCCCGCCAGTCATGCCTGCGCCGAAATTCGGCCCGATCGACCCCAGCACCACGACCGTGCCACCGGTCATGTACTCGCAGCCGTGCGCTCCGATGCCTTCGACCACGGCCCGCGCTCCCGAGTTTCGTACCGCGAAGCGCATGCCGGCACTGCCGACCAGGTGCAGGACGCCCGCCGTTGCCCCGAACAGGCACACGTTGCCGGCGATCGCCTGGTCCTGGGCCACGCCAACCGGTGGCCGCACCACGACCGTCCCTCCTGACAGGCCCTTGCCGACGTAGTCGTTGGCCTCGCCGACGACATGGATGCGCATGCCGGCCACGCTGAAGGCGCCCAGGCTCTGACCGGCCGATCCACTCAGCTCGTAGCGCACGTGTGGAAGCTGTCGAGGCTCCGGGCGCCGTTGGAGGGCGCCTGCCAGGCGCGCGCCAATGCCGCGGTCGCGGGTGGTCACCCGTGCGCGCACCAGCGTTTCACCCTCGGCGACGCGCGCGATGATCCCATCGAGCGCATCGGCTTCGAAGCAGGCGTCAAGCGGGCGATCGGGCCAGCGCGGCCGGTCTCTGGGGGGCTCGCCCGTTGCGGGCGACCACGGCGGCGCGGCCAGCAGCCGGCCGAGATCGATGGCACCGGCGTCGGTCCCTTCCAACAGGTCGGCACGACCGACTGCGTCGCTCAGGCTCCGGAGACCCATCGCCGCCAGCTCGCGACGAACGTCCTCCGCGATGGCAGTGAAGAACGTGACGACCTGCGCCGGTGAGCCGGTGAACTTTGCACGCAGGTCCTCGCGCTGGGTCGCGATTCCCGTCGGGCAGGTATCCAGGTGGCATTGGCGTGCCATGTCGCAGCCGATGGCCACGAGCGCCGCGGTCCCGAAACCGAACTCCTCGGCGCCCAGCAGCGCGGCGACGACGACGTCCCGGCCGGTCTGCAGGCCACCGTCGGTGCGCAGCGCGACGCGATCACGCAGCCGGTTGCGGACGAGGACCTGGTGCGTTTCGGCCAGGCCAAGCTCCCAGGGCAGACCTGCGTGCTTGATCGAGCTCAATGGCGAGGCCCCGGTGCCCCCGGAGTGCCCGCTGACCATGATGTAGTCGGCGTGGGCCTTCGCCACCCCGGCGGCGATCGTCCCGATGCCGGCGCCGGCGACCAGCTTCACGCCGATGCGCGCCGTCGGGTTCACCGCGCGCAGGTCGCTGATGAGCTGGGCGAGGTCCTCGATCGAATAGATGTCGTGGTGCGGCGGCGGGCTGATCATGGTTGCGCCGGGCTGCCCGCGCCGCAGGCCGGCGATGAAGGCGGTGACCTTCTTGCCCGGCAGCTGCCCGCCCTCGCCCGGTTTGGAGCCTTGGGCGATCTTGATCTCCAGCTGCTCCGCCCGGGCCAGGTACTCGGCGGTGACGCCGAAGCGTGCCGATGCGACCTGCTTGATCGCGGCATCCCGGCGGTCGCCATCCACCGATGGCGCATACCACGCCGGATCCTCGCCACCCTCGCCCGAGTTGGCGCTGCCGCCCAGTCGAGCCATGCCGATGCTGATCGCCTGGTGCGCCTCGGGGGACAGCGCTCCAAGGCTCATCGCCGAGCTGACGAAGCGACGCACGACCTGCGACGCCGATTCGACCTCGCCGAGAGCCACCGGCGGGCCGGCCGACCGCAGCACGAGCAGGTCGCGCGGCTGCCGCGCACCGAGGTCGGCCAGCAAACCCCGATACGCGGCGAGCTGGCCGTCGCCGCCGACGGCCTGCTGGAGCGCCTTCACGACCCTCGGCGCATAGGCGTGCGTCTCACCCGAGCCCCGGAACCGAACCTGTCCCGGATCCTCCAGCTTCGGTGCGGCCTCACCAAAGGCTCGGCGATGATTGGCGATCAGCATCTCGCCGACCTGCTGCGGCCCGACCGAACCGGGCCAATGGTTGGCGGCCGGGAAGCAGCGGGCCACCAGCCAGGCGTCCAGGCCGAGCACGTCCATGATCTGTCCACCGCGATATGAGCTGAGCGCACTGATACCCATTCGGGCCAGCACCTTGCGCAGCCCCTGCTCCAGCGCGGCGATGGTGTTGCGTCGCGCATCTTCCGACTCCAGGTCCTCGGATCCTCGCTCGCCCGCCTGCTCGCCCGCCAGCTCCAACAGCAGCCACGGGTACACAGCCGATGCGCCGACCGCCACGAGCATTGCGACATCGTGCACGTCGAAGGTATCGCCTGCCTCCACCACCACGTCTGTACGGGAGCGGCGGCCGAGAGCCACCAGCTGCTGGTTGACGCGGCCAACCGCCAGGATGGTTGGAATCGCCATGCGCCGCTCCCCCGCGGCGCGGTCTGAGATCACGACCAGGCGCGCGCCGCGCCGCGCCGCCGACCGGGCCTGCCGCGCCAATCGCGCGAGCGCAAACACCAGTCCGCGACTGCCGCGAGATGCGGGCCAGGTCGCGTCCAGCACGACGGGGCCATCGAGACTGGCGAGCAGCTGCGCCCACGCATCGGCGTCGAGGACGGGCGTGTCGATGACCACGTTCCCGGGATCACGACCTGACCCGAGCAGGTCGGCATGCCGCCCGATGACCATGGACAGAGACATGACGGCCCGTTCGCGCTCGGGGTCGATGGGCGGATTGGTCACCTGGGCGAACGACTGGCGTAAGAAGGCGGAGACGCGGCGCGGCCGTCGAGCAAGCGGGGCGATCGGCGTGTCGTCACCCATGCTCCAGATCGCCTCGTGGGCCTCGGTCGCCATCGGCCGAATCACCTGCCTGACAAGTTCCGCGTCGAGCCCGAGCGCGATCCGCAGCCGGTTATCGCTGGCACTCCGCTCCCCGATCGTGACCGGCACCAGGCGCCTGGGCGCCGCCTGCGGGGGTGAGTCATGCCGCTGCGTGGTCGGCCCAATCATGCGACCACTCTCCACGTCGACCACCACCATCTCGCCGGGACCCATTCTTTGCCGATGCGTCACTCGCTCCGCGGAGAGATCGATGCTGCCGGCCTCGGACGACACGACCACCAGGCCATCGCTCGTCGCGGTGAGGGCCAGCGGCCGCAGCCCGTTTCGATCCAGCATGGCGCCGACGCGCCGGCCATCGCTGAAGACCAGGGCCGCCGGACCGTCCCACGGCTCTGATCGTGCCTGCGCCAGGTCGAGCGCGGGACCACCGAGCCCCTCGGCCGCCGGAATGAGCGACCCGATTGCGGCATCGATCCGCGTGCCACCCAGGATGAGTAGCTCGAGCGCATCGTCCAGCGACTGCGAGTCGGAGCCGAGGTCCGTGACGAGTGGCCCGATCTCGGCCAGGCGCTTCGCCCAATGGCCTCCACCGAGCGCACGCCGGCGTCCTCGCATGGCCTCGCGGTTCGAGCGCACCGTGTTGATCTCGCCGTTGTGCGCGACCCACCCGAACGGCTGCGCCAGCCGCCATGACGGAAACGTGTTCGTCGAATAGCGCTGGTGAAAGACCGCGTAGCGGGCGTCGAGATCGTCGGCTTCGAGGTCCTCGTAGAATCGCCCGAGCTCATCGCCGACAAAGAGGCCCTTGTACACGACCTGGGATGAGCCGATCGAGACGACGGCCATCGCCGGCGCGTCGTGCTCGACGACACGACGCAGGGTCGCCAGCCTCCGCGCGAAGACGAGCGGCGTCATGCGTCGATCCGCCACCACGATGGCCTGGCGGATCACCGGTGTCTCAGCCACCGCCCGCTCAGCCACCAGCTCGCGCCGAACCGGCACGTCACGCCAACCGGCGACCGTGAGGCGCTCGGAGCGGGCGCGTTCCTCGAACAGGCGGACTGCCAAGTCTGCGTGGTCGGGTGGAAGGAAGCACATCGCGACCGCCACTCGGCCTCGCGGGCGGGAAGATAATCCGGCTTCGGCCACGAGCCGCTTACCGAAGCGCGGCGAGATCGGGATCGAGATGCCGGCGCCATCGCCGGTGCGATCATCTGCGGCGCGTGCGCCGCGGTGGGCCAGGGCGGCCAGCGCTTCGAGCGCCATCCGCACGGTGTGCGCAGCGTGGCGGCCGTCGAGATCGGCCACGAAGCCAACGCCACAGGCATCATGTTCGTGGCGAGCGTCGTAGAGCGGGGCGTCGATCGGCTGTAGTGGCGTGACGGTCATCGGTCGTGCTCGCCTCTGCGCGGGTGTCTCCCACGCTAGGAGCGGGCGAACCGAATGTCAGGGACAACGGAGTTCCGGGTGCGTAGCGGTCCGGTCACGATTCGGCGACGCTGATCCGCAACCTGTCGAGCACCACTCGCAGATGCTCGCTGACCGGCGTGGCGGGATCGCACCCCGCCGGGTCCGCCACGCTGCCGATGCTCGGTGGACCGGGAGGAGGAACCGGTCGCGGCAAGCGCGTAGCCGTGCTGTCGCCAACCCGGTGGGCCTTATGACCGGCGAACCGGGCTCCGGCCGCTGGTTGGCCAATCGGGTTGGCCGCTCGACCGCCGAACCCCGCGTTGGAAGGCCCCGACGGCTGTAGGGCCAATTTGATTGGCATCACGGCCGGGAACCCGCGACCTCGCTACCATGCGCCGATGCAGATCGACCGCATCGTCGTCGGGATCGACAACGGCGCCACCAAGAACAACGCAACCGCGCTCGATGCCTCGGGTCGCTTCCTCGTTGACCGCATGTACGAGGTCCCGAGCCTGGTGGGCGAGGGGCCGGAGGCTGCCCTCGAAGCCATGGCCGAGACCATGGAACTGGTGCTGCGCGATACCGGCATCGGTCGCGAGCGCGTCGCTGCTGTCGGGTTGGACACGCCCGGGCCGGCCAGCGCCGATGGCGTGATCAGCAGCAGGGGGGCAACGAACTTCCCGCAGCCGGCATGGTGGGGCTACGACATCCGGAGCGCGCTGGAGGCACGCATCGGCCTACCTGTCGTCTACAACAACGACGGAAACGCGGCCGCCCTCTACGCCCATCGTGTCCACTTCGAAGCCGATGCGTTCCGCCACTCCTCGGTGTCGGCCATCGTCGGGACCGGCCTGGGGGGCGGGGTGATCGAGGCCGGACAGGTCGTCCGTGGCGCCTCGGGACAGGCCGGAGAGCTCGGCCACATCCGCATTCCCACCGACGGCATTTTGGCCGATGACCAGCCGGTGCCCACCTGCGCCTGCGGCAACCTCGGCGACGTCGAGAGCTTCGCCTCCCTGACCGGAATCGTGCGCAACCTGCTCCCCTACTGGCTGAGCCGCTACCCCCAGCACCCGCTGAGCGGCATGCCCATCCTCGAGGCAGCAAAGGCCGTCCGCACCTACGGCGTCGATGGCGACGAGATGGCGCGCAAGCTGTTCGAGCAGCAGGCTGCGGCACTCGGGCGGCTCTTCACGATCGTTGCCAACTTCACCGATCCCCGTGCCTATTTCCTGGGCGGCGGAGTGGTCGAAGCGTCGCCCCAGTTCCGAGATTGGTTCCTCGAGCGGGTACGCGCCCACACGAGCCTGCGCGAGGAGCAGGCCGCCGTCGCGTCACTCGCCCTCGTTCCGGACCTCGACATGGCCGGCGCCCGCGGCTCGGCCTTCGCTGCGCTGGCGTCGCTCGAGACCGCCGAAATATCGGTCGCATCGAGCTTGACCCATCCCCCACGCCGGGAACGACCGAAATAGCGGCGGCCGTCCGGCGTGGGCGCCGCGCCGACGCAGCACGTGTGCCTACCATGCGCCGATATATCGGTCAGGACCCGCATGAACCGGTGCTCAAGCCGGAAATGACCGATATTTCGATGTGGCGCGACAGCTCCATCGACAACGTGCGCTTCAGCTGAGTCGTGCAGTGCTAGGCTGCCCGCCATGACTGCACAGGCAGCGCACCGGCCCGGCGTGCTGGCCGATCTCGTTCCGGGGGCATTGATTCGGGACTTTGTCCTGGTGGTCGGCGCCGCCGCGCTGACCGGTGTCGCGGCGCAGATCGCAGTCCCCCTGCCATTCACGCCGGTGCCGCTCAGCCTGCAGACGCTGACCGTTCTGCTGGCCGGCGCCGCGCTCGGGCCGATGCGCGGCGGGATGGCGATGCTGCTCTACCTGGTGGCCGGTTTGGTCGGAGTGCCATGGTTCAGCGAGCAGCAGTCAGGCTGGGCGTTCGCGTCCTTCGGCTACATCATCGGCTTCGTCGTGGCCGCCATCGTGGTCGGCGCGTTTGCCCGACGCGGAACGGACCGCACCGTGATCGGGGCGGTCTGGCTGATGGCCCTCGGCAACCTCGTCATCTACGCGATCGGCGTTACATGGCTGGCGAGCTGGCTCGCGGTCGACCTGCCGACGGCGCTGGACTACGGCGTGTGGCCGTTCCTGGTCGGCGACGCCCTCAAGATTGCTCTTGCCGCCGGCCTGCTGCCCGCAGCCTGGAAGCTCGCTGGGTATCGGCCGACTTAGGGGATTAGGGGAGGCCGAGCGTCAGCCTACTCCCACTCGATGGTGGCGGGGGGCTTCGAGCTGATGTCGTAGACCACGCGGTTGACGCCGGGAACCTCGTTGACGATCCGGGAGGAGATCTTCGCCAGTATCTCGTACGGCAGGCGCGCCCAGTCAGCCGTCATGCCATCGTCCGACG
>JACDBZ010000006.1 GCA_013694645.1 Chloroflexota bacterium | reverse complement strand
CGTGGGCGTAGATGACGTTGATGCAGGCCGCCACGACCTCGTCACCATCCCACGCCACCACCCACAGCGATGGGTCGTGGTCGGGCGAGTCGAGGAACCGTTCCAGCGCCTCGTCCGACTCGTCGCCACCGCCCCAGTGGTCGCGGAAGGCCTCGACGTCCGCCTTCCAGATCGTGCGCAGCTGGTCCGCGGCCACCGGGCGCACCTCGATCCCGTGGGGCAGCGGCGCAATGTCCGGCAGGTCGGTGTCCAGCCCGCCGCGTTCCATGTCGAAGAACCAGCGCGCCGGCTCGTAGCCGAAGCGATCGGCCAGCGCATTGGCGCCGGCGTTGCGCCCCTCGGAGAAGGTGCCCAGGATGCGCGGCAGCGGCGTTTCGTGGGCCGCGGCGAGCTGGCGCTGGCGCCGTTCGCATTCGACCAGCAGCGCGCTGCCGATGCCACGCCGGCGCCACGCCGGGTCGACGGCGCCGCGCGATCGGTACTCGCGCAGGCCGTCGGACGTGTCTACCCAGTCGCAGCGCGCATGGCCGACGACGCGCCCGTCGACCTCGGCGATGACGCTGTCCCGTGCCGGATCGAACTGGGCGGAGGGGTGCGCGTGGAAAGCGGCCTGCTCGGCCACTGTCTCGCGGTAGCCGAGGCCATCGGCCTCCCATTCGCCATTCTGGATCCGCACCATCTCGGGCAGGTCGGCCTCGCCCGAGTACGGACGCAGGACGAGGCCCGGGATCTCGGCCGCGGAGGCGGCCGTATCGGCATTCATTGGTCTATCCAACTCTCTTGAGCTTGCCGGTGCGCTTCGCGTAGCGCTCCGCGATGCCGAACACGTAGACGCCCAGCGGGATCAGGACCACGCCCATGATCAACAGCGGCCACACGTCATGGATCAGCTCGGTGACGGGGGTGCCGTCGATCAGCCCAGCGCGGATCCCGTCGAGCACGTAGGTGCCGGGTGAGAACTGCGAGATGAACTGCATCCATTCGGGGAGCACGTCGGTGGTGTAGTACACGCCACTGAAGAGCAGGATGACCGATTGGATCAGGAAAACCATCTGGTCGCCGCGCTCCACGTAGAGCAGCGGAAGGATGGCCGCCATCATCCCCACGCCCACGAAGCTCACCGAGCCGAGCAGGATAAAGACGCCCGCGGTCACAAAGTTGCCGCCGGTGAACTCCAGCTCGAAGAAGAGGACCATCACCCCCAGGATGATGACCATCTGGATCAGCGCGTAGGTCACCGCGAACAGCGTCGAGCCGACCAGCTGGGTGTAGCGCCGCACCGGTGCCATGAACGTGTACTCGAGCGTCCCCTCCCAGCGCTCCCAGGTCACCGTCTCGCCGATGAAGCCGAAGACGATGGACAGGAAGTTCCAGAAGATGGTGCCGATCACGAGCACCTGGAGGAGGCCGGGATCGTCCTGCGCCACGCCGATGAAGGCCACCGCCAGGGCGGCCGCCAGCGAATAGACCAGCCAGGCGACCTCCCAGCCCCAGTAGCGCTTGGTCAGGTTGAAGTTGCGCTCGACGAAGGCGAAGCTCGCCCGCAGCTCGCGCGTTGCCATCGACATCGGTTTATCTCTTTCTACCTTCGAATGGCCGATGGACCGGCCCGGCCATCATCGGGCTCGGGCCGCTCGCATCGTCGGCTCGGAGGCCAGCCGGGTGCCGAATCGCACCAGGTGGCGACCGATCCACCGCCGCACGGGGCGGTGATGTGCCGTCAGCACGATCGAGAGGCGCGTACGGCGCAGCCGCGCCTCGCGCTCCTCAGTCAGGCTGAGCAGGACACGCAGGTCCAGGGTGCTCTGCACGGAAATCACCTCCTCTCATCATCGCTACTCGTCGTCCTCGTTCTTGTCGTCGTCGTGGTCGTCGTCGAGGCTCCTGCCGGTGAACGTCATGAACACGCTTTCCAGCGTCGGCTCCTTGCCGTAACGCTCGGCCACCATCGTCATCAGCTCCGCCGGGGTCCCCTCGGCGACCATCCGGCCGTCGTTGATCAGCGTGATCCGATCACACAGCCGCTCAGCCTCCGCGAGGTCGTGCGTCGTCAGCACGATCGTCGCATCGTGCGTATCACGCACCTCCTCGATGAAGGTCTGCACGTCAAGCTTCGAGCGCGGGTCGAGCCCCGTCGTCGGCTCGTCGAGCAGCAGCACCGTCGGGCTCGTCAGCAGCGCCCGCGCGATCGCGACCTTCTGCTGCATCCCACGGCTCATCTGCTCGAGCGGTCGGCTCAGCCGCTTCTCGCCGATGCCCAGACGGGCGAGAATCGTGATCGCCTCGGCGCGCGCGACCTTCGCGTCCAGGCCGTACAGCCGCGCCGCGTAGGCGAGGTTCTCGTGCGGGGACAGCTTCTTGAAGAAGGCGGCGTCGACGCTCACCCGGTTGATGAGCTGCTTGACCTTCATCTCGTCGCGCTCGACGTCGTTGCCGAAGACCTCGACACGTCCAGTGTCAAGCGTCAACAGCGTGCTGACCAAGCGGATGAGTGTGCTCTTGCCCGACCCGTTCGCACCGAGGACCCCGTAGATCTCGCCCCGGCGGATCGACATGTTCACGTCGTTGACGGCGGTCACCGACTTCTTCTTGCGTCCCACCACGAATCGCTTGGTGGCGTGCTCGATGAGCAGCGCCGGCAGTTCGCCCAACGGCGGCGGACCGACGCGGCGCAGCGGCTCGCTCGCCAGCGACCTCATCGGTGCTGTCGTCTTCGGTTCGTCCATGACCTCGATCATTTTCCGTGTCCTGTTTGTTCGTTCGGTGGGCCAGGTGATGGAAAGAGCCGCGGCCCGTCGCTCTCGGTCCGCGGCTCGTTTCCTTGCCCCGTGGGGCAACAAAAAGCCGTGGACCTGATCCGGCCCACGGCTCGTGGTGTCTGCTTCGGCGGACTACCGCCGTTGCTCGACCTCGAGTGAGGGCACAGATCTCCCGTCGACATCGACGCCGGTGGGCGCGAGTCGCGGTGCGTTGAAGGCGCAAGATGCCATTCAGGTCGCTCCTCTGTGCTGGTAGTTGGTGACCGGGCACACGCGGCGGCATCGGCTGCAGTCCGTGGTGCCGGCGGAGTCTACGACCAGCGCTTGGTCGGTGTCAAG
>JACDBZ010000005.1 GCA_013694645.1 Chloroflexota bacterium | reverse complement strand
CCTTCAGCGTGATCTCCTGGCCGTTCTGCGTGTTCGGTCTGATGCGGAGCATTGCGCTGCCGGTCGGCGTCGGGACCGGCACCTCTGCGCCAAGGACGGCCTCGGCCAGGGTGAGGGGGAGCTCCGTCCTCAGGTCGCTGCCGCGTCGTTCGAAGCGCGGATCGGGCAGGACGCGAACGTTGATTAGCAGGTCGCCACCGTCGATGGCGCCGCTCAGCTTCACCTTCGACCCGTCGCCGACGCCGGCAGGAATCTTGACGTGCAGTCGCCGGCCGTTGACGCTGACCATCCGTTCGGCGCCGGTGGCCACCTCCGCCAGGCTCACCTCCGCCGTCGCCTGCGCGCTCGGAATGGAGCGGGCACGGGTGCGGCCACCCGCCAGATCGGAGAGGTCGACGTACTCGAAGCCGCCACCGCCACCGCCACCGCTGCCGCCCGCCGCGCCGCCGAAGAACTGGCGGAAGAAGTCGCTGTAGCCGCCCATCTCCTCCGCCGATGCGGTGCGGTAGGACCACCGCGTCCCGCCCGGCGCGCCGCCGAAGCCGGCCCAGTCGGTCGCGCCGCCCGAGCCGTAGCCGGCCTGCTGGTAGGCCTGCCAGTTGGCCCCGAGCTCGTCGTACTGCTTGCGCTTCTCCGCATCTGTGAGGACGGCCTGGGCCTCGTTGGCGTCCTTGAACCGCTTCTCCGCGGCCGGATCCTTGTTCGTGTCCGGGTGAAGCTCGCGGGCCAGCTTGCGGTACGCCTTCTTGATCTCGGCCTGCGAGGCCGTCTTTGGAACGCCCAGGATCGCGTAATAGTCCTTGTACTCCATGACGCTTACCCGGCACCGATAAATCGAAGGTTCCTCGCCTGGAGCGCAGTCGCAGGCGCCGATTGACCGATAAATCGGTGGAGGCGGCGCCTGGACCGACCGTATCCGTCCCTCCGGGCGCCCCGTGCGTCGATAAATCGAAGAGACGACGCCCGCATGAGCACCGAGGCGTCACTCCGCCGATTCATCGGTCCATCACCCGCCGGCACCGGGCTCGGCCTAGGCAGGCTGACCTGCCGGCGGCTGGTCTGAACGTGGCTTGTCAGCGGGAGCGGCGATCGGCGCCTCCTCCGACGACTTGCGCGCTCGTCGCGGCCGTCGCGTGACGCGCTGCTGGCGCTCGTCTCGCTCAGCCTTGATGCGGGCCGCCGAGCGAGGCGCCTCGATGAGCGCCTCGGCCAGCACCTGGTCCATGTTCTCGACCGGCACGATTCGGAGTTGCTGACGCACCTCGTCCGGCACGTCCACCAGGTCCTTCTCGTTGCGCTTCGGGATGAGGACCGTCTTCACGCCGGCAAGGTGCGCGGCGAGCAGCTTCGACTTGAGCCCACCAATGGGCAGAACGCGACCGCGCAGCGTGATCTCACCGGTCATCGCCAGGTCGCGCCGGACCGGCTTGCCGGTGAGCAGGCTGGCCATCGCCGTCGCCATGGTGACGCCGGCGCTCGGGCCATCCTTCGGTGTTGCGCCCGCGGGAACATGGATGTGGACCGTCGACTTCTCGAAGGTCGTCGGCTCGATCCCGAACTCCTTCTGCCGTGCCCGGATGTAGCTCATCCCGGCCCGTGCCGACTCCTTCATCACGTCGCCAAGCTGGCCGGTCAGCAGGAAGTCGTCCTTGCCGTCCATGCGCGTGGCCTCGACCTGCACGATGTCTCCACCGGCGTCGCTGACGACGAGCCCGGTGACCATGCCGATCTGATCCTCCGCCTCGAGCTCGCCGTACTCGAACCGTCCCGGTCCAAGATACTCTTCGAGGTCCTCGGGCTTGACCACGACCGTGTACTTCGCATCGCTCGCGACGCGGCGGGCGACCTTGCGGGCCACGTTGGCGATCTCCCGCTCCAGGTTGCGAACGCCCGCCTCGCGGGTGAACGCCTGGATCAGGCGAACGAGCGCCGCCTCCTCGAACTTCAGGTTCTCATCGGTGAGCCCGTGGTTCTCGAGCTGCTTCGGCACCAGGAATCGCTCCGCGATGCGAACGCGCTCGAGCTGCGTGTAGCCCGCGAGGTTGATGACCTCCATCCGGTCGCGCAGCGCTGGCGGGATGGGGTCGAGCATGTTGGCGGTGGCGATGAAGAGCACCTTGCTCAGATCGAACGGCACTTCGAGGTAGTTATCGGCGAAGGTGTTGTTCTGCTCCGGGTCGAGCACTTCGAGCAGCGCCGATGACGGATCGCCGCGGAAGTCCATCCCGACCTTGTCGATCTCGTCGAGCATGAAGACCGGGTTGGCGGAGCCCGCCGTCTTGATGTTCTGCATGACTCGTCCGGGCAGCGCGCCGATGTAGGTGCGCCGATGACCGCGGATCTCCGCCTCATCGTGGATGCCGCCCAGGCTCATGCGCACGAACTTTCGGCCCATCGCCCGCGCGATGCTCTTGCCGAGGCTGGTCTTGCCGACGCCGGGCGGTCCGACGAAGAGCAGGATGGGGCTGCGGATCTTCTCGGCCAGCTTGCGGACGGCCATGTACTCCACGATCCGCTCCTTCGGCTTTTCGAGGCCCCAATGATCCTCGTGCAGGATCTTCTCGGCGTCCTCCAGGTCGAGGTTGTCGTCTGTCTCGATGCCCCAGGGCAGGCTGACCAGCCAGTCCACGTACGTGCGGATGACGCCCTGCTCGGGCGATGCGCTCGGGATGCGGCTGAGGCGGTCGACCTCCTTGAGAGCGCGCTCCTTGACCTCGTCCGGCATCGCGGAGCCCTCGACGCGCTCGCGCAGCTCGGATGCCTCGGCCACCGCGGGGTCGTCCTCGCCGAGCTCCTTCTGGATCGCCTTCATCTGCTCGCGCAGGATGTACTCGCGCTGGGTCTTGTCCATCTCGGACTTGACCTCGCTCTGGATCCGACCCTTGAGCTCGAGAACCTCGATCTGCTTCGCGAGGAACTGGCTCGCCAGTCGCAGCCGATCGGCGATGTCGACGGTCTCGAGCAGCTCCTGGCGCTGCTCGGTCGACATGTCGGGGCTGTACGCGGTCATATCGGCGAGCAGGCCGCCGTCACTGATATTGCGGGCAGCGACCGCCACCTCTGGCGGGACCGATGCGCCACTGTTGACGTACTGCTCGATCTGGGCGTGGATGGAGGCCATCAGCGCCTCGATCTCGAGCGTCTTCTCGGATGCGTCGTCGATGACCTCGACGCGCGCCTCGAGATGCGGCTCGGTCTGGACGAGGTCGAGCAGCCTGATGCGCCTCTGCCCCTGGACGATGGCGCGGACGGTGCCGTCCTGGAGGCGAATCACCTGGGCGATCTTGGCCAGCGTCCCGACGGGATACAGCTCGTCGACGCTGTTGATCTCCTCCTGCTCGCTCGAGCGCTGGGTGACCAGCGCGACGGGCTGAGAGGTCCGCACGGCGCGGTCGAGCGCCTTGACGCTCCGATCGCGGCCGACCTGGAGCGGGACGATCATCTCCGGAAAGATGACGGTGTCGCGCAGGGCGACCAGCGGGAGCACCTGGACGCGTTCCTGGTCTTCGGTGATCTCCTCGTCCGCGGCGGCCTCGGGATTGTTCTGGGTCTCGTCAGTTGCCACTGGGGTCTGCTCCTTCAGCCGACGGTTCGGCGAGCTTCGGCTCGTCGTGGTTCTCGGCGAATCGATCCACGTCGTCCTCATCGAACAGATCGTAGACCCGGATCTTGCCGAGTGCCTCGAGCTGAAGGATGACCCGCACGCCGGCGAGGTTGACTCGCTCTCGACGTGTCAGGAAACGAATGATACGAACGCGCTGGATGTCCGCCTCACTGTAGAGACGGAGATTGTTGCGACGCTGCGGGCAGAGGAGTCCCTCCTCTTCGTAGATGCGCAGCGTGCGCGGATGGCAGCTCGCCAGCTCGGCGGCGATGCTGATGATGTACCGAGGGCGGGTCAGGGCGTCGCGGCGCGGAACGGCCGTTGGTGTCGACGTCCCGCGTCGCGAACCCTCCATGTCAGCTGCTCGCCCCGGTTCCGTTGTGCGAACCTTCGCCGCTGCCGGCGTTGATTCGGATCTGACGCGGCTTGACCTCCTCCGCCTTCGGGATGCGCAGGCTCAGGACGCCATCGGTGAAGGAGGCGTCGGCCTGGTCGCCCTGGACACGGACGGGGAGCTGGATGCTGCGGCTGAACGAGCCGAAGCGGCGCTCCCGGTAGAGGTACTGGTCACGACCGATCTCGTCGTCCGTCTTGAACTCGCCCCGCAAGGTGAGGTTCGGGCCGGTCATCGTGATCTCGACACCCTCGGCCTTCATGCCCGGCAGGGCGGCGGTGACGACGATCTCGTCCGGCGTCTCGTGCATGTCAACCGGCGGGGTGATCACATCTCCCCCGCTGAGGGTTCGCCAATTCAGCGGACTGACAACGGAGTCCTCGAAGAGGCGGTCCATCGCCGAGCGCAACGAGACCACTTCACCGAGCGGATCGAACCTGGTGATGTTCGCCATTGCTGTGTGCCTCCTCTCGCGTCGCTTGAAGTGGGGTTGTGTTGGCACAGAGTGTGCGCAAATCGGACCATATACTCTGACAATACTGTTGTCAAGGGTCGTGACATGAGATGCGTTGCGGGACGCTCGCGGCTCCACATCTCTTGGCCTTGCGCGGGGTTTCGCCGATATCTCTGGCGATCAGCGACGTGAGCACCGCGAGCCCGCACCATTCGTGCGGACCGCCGTCCGAAATTTCGGCGTTTCCCGGCTTGGCGGCCCCCTCGTGTCGGAATTCGCCGATATATCGCAGCCACGTGAGCACGAAGGCTGCTTCGGCGCATCGCTCATGTCAGCACGTGACCGAAATTTCGGCGCCCGCCAGCGCGAAAGGCGGGTCCCAGCCGCAGGGCTCCTACGGTGATATGTTGGCTGAGACCAGCTCCCAGCGCACGGCGCCGATGTCTCCGCCGCCGGGCAGCTCGACGGGGAGTGCCTCGAGCTCGAAGCTGAGGATCTGCTCATCGGCGACCGGTATGAGCTCGCTCCCGGGGAAGATTCCCAGGAAGCTGGATGCGCGCCGCTCGTAATGGATCGCGTCGGCGACCGCTCTCGCGCCTCGGCGATCCTCGCGAACGATCTCGATCCGAATGTCACGAAAGCGGTCGGGACCGCTGCCGAGGCGATCCTCCGCCAGCGCCGCCTGTGAACGGACCCCGGTGGGCCAGCTGGGGCCGAGCTCGCCGGCGCTCCAGTCGGTCACGAAGCGATCCAGGACCGCCGCAGGCGTTGCGGCATGGGCCCCGATGAGCCAGAACCCGGTGCCCCACAGCAGGAGGGGAAGGCTGAGCCAGCCGATCGCAGCGGCGGGCGAGCGCTGCGGGGTAGGCGGCCGGGCAGCCTGGAGCGCGTTGGCGGATTGATACGCGTCGACAGCCTGCCATGCCCAGGCGGCGATGAACGCGACTCCCGCGAGAAAGGGGACCAGGTAAAGGCTCGTGTTGGCCAGGCCGATCGACAGCCACGCGATGGTGAGTGCCGAGAGGAGCTCAGCGAGGAGAAGGCCGTAGGCGAGACGCCGATGCCCCGTCACGAGATGGCCGAGGCCCCATGCGACGAGCGCCCGTCGCAGCACCCGCCCCGGATCGGGCGCGGTCACTCGCCGATGAGCAGTTGTCGCAGCTGGGCCTCCTGATCGGCCGAGGTCACGGCAAGCAGCTTGTCTCCGGCGCGCAGTCGGGTGTCCGAGCGCGGGGACTGTGCCCGCTCATCGCGGATGAGCACCGCGATGGTGCTGCCTTCCGGCAGGTTCAGCTCGCGCAGCTCGCGGCCGATCACGGGCGAGTCGGCGTCGAGGTGCGCCTCCACGATCTGCACCTCGCCGCCCTCGAGGTCCGCGAGGTGAAGGAGATCGTGGATCGGGATCTCGTGCTCGATGACGCCGAGGATCGAGCGTGTCGGACTGACGGTGTCATCGATCGCCAACTGCCGAAACAGCTTCTCGTTCTTCGGGTCATTGATGCGCGCGATGGAACGCGGCACGTTGAAGCGCATCTTGGCGATCTGGCAGGCGGCGAGATTCACAGCATCGTCACCGGTCACCGCGGCCATGACGTCGGCCCGCCCCATGCCGGCCTCCGCCTGGTAGCGGCCCTCGCAGCCGTCGTTGGCAACCACGATGCTGCCGAGCTCGTCGGCGATCTGGCGGGCGCGGACGTGGTCCTCCTCGATCATCACCACCTCGTGCCCCGCGGCGAGCAGCTCCTTGGTCAGGTAGTACCCGACGTTTCCACCGCCGACGACCACGACATACATGCTCAGAAGCCTCCCTGTCCATCCCCGGGTTGGACGATGGTGGCGTCGGCGGTGACGTCCTCGGCGGCGTCCATGGCCGCCTGTACCTTCACGTTCGCCGGCGAGCCGGCGGCGGGAGCGCTGCGGCGCGGCTCGGCGGTCGCGGGTTCAACGAACCCGTTCGTCGCCTCCGCGCCCTCCTGTGCCGCGACGACCAGCACATCCCCCAGGATGATCGTTCGACAGATCACCTCGACACCCACCGCACGGTAGGCCTCGCCGCGCAACGGGTCGTTGATCTTGGCGATCACGCGCGGCACGCTGAACGTGTGCTTGGCGAGCTGAGCTGCCAGCGCGTTGCGGTTGTCACCCTCGGTGAGCGCCATGACGATGTCGGCCTGCTCTCCGCCGGCGGTTCGCACGACGTCCTCGTCGGTCCCGTTGCCGCGAACGGTCTCGCCCTTGAAGGTCGGCGGTAGCCGGCCGAAGGCGCGCGGGCTGATGTCGATCACGGTGACGTGCTCACCACGGCTGTCGAGCTCCGCGGCGACGCGTGCTCCGACCCGGCCGCAGCCGACGATGATGACCCTCATGGCGTGTGTGCCAGCTCCTTCGTCTCTGCACGCAGGCACCAGACCGGCGCGGTCGAGTTGCGCATGACATACGGGACGGTGCGTCCCGCGTCCCATTGTCCCCCGAATCGCTTCTTGTAGCGCAGGCCCATCACGATGAGGTCCGCGCCGAGCTCATTCGCATCGTCCACGATGGCCGGCCCGGCTGCCCGGGCCTGGACCGTGCTCGAGCGCGTCGGCACGCCGCGTTCGGTCATCAGCGCCTCGGCTCGAGCGAGGATCTCCTCTGCCCTGGCGACCGCTGACTCGTCCTCCGCATCGAGCGTCCGGTCGAAGGGCACCTCGATGACGTGCAGCAGCGACGTCTCGACACCATCCCGGCCGCCGAGAAGCAGCGTTGCAACCTTCAGGGCCGGCCCATCGACGGCATCGTCCCCGAGCACGGGGACCAGGATTCGCGCGTGATCGAACGTGGTCGGGCGCTTGTCGCCGCGCCGGAAGAAATCCATGCGTCGCTATCCTACGGCGCGCGGTCGC
>JACDBZ010000003.1 GCA_013694645.1 Chloroflexota bacterium | reverse complement strand
ACGGCGATCCTGCTCCACCTGGAGCGGATGGAGATCATCATCGTCGGCACCGAGTACGCCGGCGAGATCAAGAAGGCGGCCTTCACGGTCATGAACTACCTGCTTCCCGACGAGGCCGCCATGCCGATGCACTCGTCGGTCAATGTCGGAAGGGCCGATGACCCTGCCCTCTTCTTCGGGTTATCCGGCACCGGCAAGACCACGCTGTCGGCGGATCCGGAGCGGAGCCTCATCGGCGACGACGAGCACGGCTGGGGAGCCGATGGCCTCTTCAACTTCGAGGGAGGCTGCTACGCCAAGACGATCCGCCTGTCCCCGATGTACGAGCCGGACATCTTCGCCACCACGCGCCGCTTCGGCACCGTCCTCGAGAACGTGGATCTCGACGAGGTCACCCGCGAGCTCGATCTCGACAGCGATCGGTTCACCGAGAACACGCGCGGTGCATACCCGCTGGAGTTCATCGGCAATGCGGATCCGACCGGCATGACGACGCACCCGAAGAACGTGGTCTTCCTGACAGCCGATGCGTTCGGCATCCTCCCGCCCATCAGCCGTCTCAGCCCCGCGCAGGCGCAGTACCACTTCATCAGCGGCTACACCGCCAAGCTGGCCGGCACCGAGATCGGCGTCACCGAGCCGAGGGCAACCTTTTCGGCGGGATTCGGCGCACCCTTCCTGCCGCGCCACCCCGGCGAGTACGCCGCGATGCTCGCGGAGCGGCTCGAGCAGCACGATGTGCCCGTCTGGCTGGTGAACACCGGATGGACCGGCGGCCCGTACGGAATCGGAGAGCGGATGGCCATCGATCACACGCGAACGATCGTCCGTGCAGCCCTGAGCGGCGCGCTTGCCGATGTCCCCTACGAGACCGATCCGATCTTCGGGGTCCAGGTTCCCACGATCGTGCCCGGCGTGCCGGGCACGATCCTTCGTCCGCGTGACACGTGGCCGGATCCCGACGCCTATGACGCGAAGGCGCGCGAGCTGGCGTCCATGTTCGTCGACAACTTCGCGAGCTACGCCGACGGCGTGTCCGAGGCCGTCGGTGCCGCCGGCCCACGTGTAAACGGCTAGCAGCCGCGCATGGCCGGCATTCGGCTCGTCTATATCGGCGGCGGCAGCACGCGGGCGCCGGGGACCGTCGCCTCCCTGGTCGAACTCGGCGAGGCCTTTCGCGGATCAGAGGTCGTGCTCGTCGACCTTGATCCGGAACGGCTCGACGTGGTACGTCGGCTGACCGAGCGGATGGCGACCGTCCGTGGTCTTGACCTTCGCGTGCGAGCCACCACCGACCGCTCGTCGGCATTGGACGGAGCCGACGTGGTGCTCACCAGCTTCCGGCCCGGCGGGTTCGAGGCGCGCGCGCTGGACGAGGTCATCCCATTGCGCCACGGGGTCATCGGCCAGGAGACGCAGGGTCCCGGCGGCTTCTTCATGGCGCTTCGCTCGATTGCCGTCATGCGCGAGATCGTGGCCGAGATGGAGCAGCGCTGCGCCGATGCGTGGCTCATCAACTACACGAACCCGGTGAACGTCGTCTCAGAGGCGATCACACATCACTCCTCGATCCGCTGCGTCTCGCTGTGCGAAGGGCCACTCACTTTCCCGCGCGACCTCGCCCGGATTGCGGGCCTCGACCCCACGCGTCTCGAGGCCACCCTCGTCGGACTGAACCACACGGGGTGGAGCGTGCGCCATGCCTACGATGGCCACGACATCACGCCGTTGATCGAGACGGCCGCCGAACGGCTCGACGCGGGCGGCGGACCCAGCACACGCGAAGAGCTGATGGTTCACCTGGCGGCAACCATGGGGGCGCTCCCATCGGCCTACCTGTACTACTACTATTTCGCCGATCACGCCCTGGCGGCCGCGCGGGCGGCGCCGCGGTCTCGCGCGGAGGAGATCATGGCCAGCGTGGATGTCCACTGGACCCACTACCGTCAGCAGGCCGATGCCGCTGACCCGCGTCTCGATCCCGAACGCTCCCGAGCCGGCATCGGTGAGCTCGAGCTCGCCGTGAACGTGATCGAGGCGATCGTCAACGATCGCGGGACGATATGGCCGGTCAACATACCGAACCGGGCCAGCGCCCTGCCTGGTTTCCCTGACGACCTCGTGGTCGAAATTCCCGCGCGGATATCGGGGGCTGGGATCGAGCCGATCGAGGTGCCGGCGCTGCCCCGCCAGGTGCGCGGCCTCATCGAGTCGCTCGGCGCATACCAGTCGCTGGCGGCAGAGGCAGCATGGTCGGGGACATCACGCGACGGCGTTCGTGCCCTCGCCGCCCATCCGCTGGTGCTCACCCTCCCGAGGGCGGAGGCGATCTACGGCGACATGGCCGCGGCCCATCGGGCGCATCTCCCCGCGCGGCTGCTGGTCTGAGCGCGTGATCGCGTCCGAGGCGTGACGCTCTTTCTGGGCGTCGACGGTGGCAACAGCAAGGTGGTCGCCCTCGTCGCCAGCCTCGATGGCACGATCCTCGGAGCCGGTCGCCGTCTCGGAAGCGCGGACATCTACGCGGCCGCTGGCCCGGGTGCGGCGGTTGCGCTCGTGGAGGCGGTCATGGACGAGGCGCTGGAGCAGGCCGGGTCCACTCGGCGCCGGATCGGCCGCGCGGTCTTCAGCATGGCCGGGGCGGATTGGCCGGAGGACCTAACGCTTCTCCGGCGGACATTCGAGGCCAGTGGATTCGGAGGCCCGGCTATCGTGGTCAACGACGGCATCGGCGCACTGGTCGGCGCCGTTGCGGAAGGACCGGCGGTTGTCGTTGCGATCGGGACCGGGGCGGCGACCGGTGCGCGAGGGCACGACGGCGGCACCTGGCATTCAAGCTTCTGGCAATCCCCGCATGGCGCGGTCGAGCTCGCTCAGGGCATGCTGTCCGCGGTCGTGCGCTCGGAGCTCGGCATCGACCCACCGACGGTGCTGCGTGATCAACTGCTCGACATCACCGGCGACGGAAGCGTCGATGCGGCTCTGCATCGCTTCACCGGCCGCGACTCCGTGATGCTGCCCGTCGGCCGCATGGTTCGCGCGCTCCTCGAGGCCGCGGAACTCGATGATGCGGTCGCCGCCAGGGTGATCCGGGTCCACGGCACGGGCCTGGGCACAATGGCAGCCGCCGCAGCGCGCCGGGTATCCATCGCTGACGCGCCGTTCGCCCTCTCGTTCTGCGGCAGTCTGGCACGGCCTGGCCCAAACGCTCTCACACGGGCCGCTCTCCACGCGATCCACGCTGCCGACCAGGCACCGACCCTCGTGACGCCCCGCTGGGAGCCGGCGATCGGTGCGCTCGTCATCGGCCTCCGCTCGGAGCTGGCAACGCCGCTGCCCGAAGATGTCGCCGCGCGCCTGGATGCAAGCGCGCCACCATCCTCCCTGTACGACATCCTTGACACCTGAGCGCGCGCATCAGCGCCCCGAGCCACTCAGGGCGTACTCGACGACTCGAAGAAGAGATCGACCCATTGCTCGAGGAAGGGCTTCGGCGGCTCGACGATCACGAGCTCCTCCGGAAGCGGCTCCTCGGCGCCGGGCGGAATGATCAGCACCTGCTCACCGGGCGCGCCCAGATTCGCGAGCCGCCGCGCTTCGGCACTGATGTACGCGTCACTCTGGAGGTAGCTCAGCTCCTGCCGCAGCTGCGCATTCTCGGACTCGACCCTGGCGATCTGAGCCTCGATGGCGGCGGCGCTCTGGCCGATCTCCCAGTTCGCATACACCTGACGACCAAACTGGAC
>JACDBZ010000304.1 GCA_013694645.1 Chloroflexota bacterium | reverse complement strand
CATGGGTCGTTCAATGCTCCTTCGGGTTGTTCGCCACTCGGACGAGGCTCGGCCGGATGATCCGGTCGTGCAGGCGGTACCCGCGCTGCAGCTCGCCGATCACTTGGTTGTCGGGGTGGTCCGCGGTGTCCTCGTGGAGCACCGCTTCATGCTGGTTCGGGTCGAATGGCTGGCCGAGCGCCTCGATTGCGGTCACGCCCTCCGACTCGAGCACGCTGCGCAGCTTTCGCTCAGTGAGCCGAACTCCCTCGACCCATGGATCCACGGCATCGGCCGGGACGTTTGCCAGGGCTCGGTCGAAATCGTCGAGGACGCCCAGCAGCTTGCCGATCAGAACCGCGTTGCTGAACTGGGTCAGCGTGGCACGCTCCTCATCGCTCCTTCGCTTGTAGTTCGCGAAGTCAGCCGCTGAGCGATGCCAGTTGTTGCGGTGTTCGGCGTCACTGGTGCGCATCTCGGTGAGCTCGCGCTCGAGTTGCTCGATTCGCTCGGCCAGCTCGATCCGCGATGGGGTGTGGATGGCATCCGCCCGCTCTTCTCCGCGGGTCTTCGCTGCACGGACCCTGGGGCCGCCGTTCGTGGGATGGTCGGTCATTGCGTCTCGCCGTAATGGCTGTTGATGAGCTCGTTCATGAGCGTGGACAGGTAGCGAACCGTCGGGATCGCGCGCGGGTATCGCATGCGCGTCGGTCCCAGCACGCCCAACAGGCCGAGCGCCCGATCTGGAGTCCCGTACGGCGCGAAGATAAGGCTGATCTCGTGCATCGCGTCATTCGTGTTCTCGCGACCGATGATCACGTGCACCCCGCCGCTGCGCGTCAGGACCGGCACGAGCTGCTCGAGAAAGTCTGAGCGCTGGAGGATCTCAAGGATGGGCCTCAGCTTGGAACCCTCCGCGAACTCTGGCTGCTCGAGAACGTTGACGATGCCATCGGTGAACACCTCCTCGACGACGACCGAGTCGGCCTCCTCCAGGAGGGAGACCACGACGACCGCCACCCGCGCCGCCAGCGACGTCAACCGATCGGCGCGACGTCGCACCTGTGGCGCGGAGAGGCCGGCGAGCTCCGCGTTGAGTGCGGCGGCGATCCGGTCGAGCTCGGATTGATCGAGGGCGCTGTCGGGCGCCTCACGCTGAAGCGCCGCGCGATCGAGCCGACGCTGGACGACGTTGCCATCGCCAAGGACCAGCACCAGCAGCCGGGTGCCGTCGGCGAGGGCGACCAGCTGAACGTGTCCGAAGCGGGCTCGCCGAGAGCGCGCCGGCGTGACGACGGCCGCCGACCGGGTGCTCCCGGCCAGGATCGAGGCTGCCAGGCGCAGCCACTCGTTGTTCGTGAGCTCGACCTGGCTGAACTGATGGCGGATCATGAGCCGATCGGTCTGGTCGAGCTCCGCCTCGCGCATCAGCGACTCGACGTAGAGCCGGTAGCCAAGGTCGGAGGGCACGCGGCCGGCGCTGGTGTGCGGATGCGATAGCAGTCCCAGCATCTCCAGGTCCGCCATGGCGCTGCGCACCGTGGCCGGAGAGACGCCGAGCGCATAGCGGCCGAGCAGCGATTTTGAGCCCACCGGCACCGCGGTCAGCACATAGTCCTCGACGACGGCGCGCAGCACGGTACGCTGCCGGTCCGTCAGCTCGAGGGCCGGACGGATCGGTGTCCCGCGATCGCGAGACCGTTGACGCTCTTCCGCCATTTCCGACCTCCGGGAGACCTTGGTTGGCACTCTCCCGTTGAGAGTGCCAAACCGGGTGACTGCGGCATGGTACCGCTCGGCCGAAGACAATGTCAACGCCGGCTCGCCCGGTCCGGTACGAACGCCACGAGTGCCTCGGACGCCAGCAGCCGACCGCTCGGCGTGAGGCGGATGCGATCGCCATCGACCTCCATCAGCTCGTCGCCGGCCGTCTCGCGCAAGGCCTTCGCGTAGCGGTCGAGCGGATCGACGCCAAACTCGGCGCCGAATTCCGAGCGACTCAGACCACCCACCCGGCGCAGTCCTAGGGCCATGGCCTCGAAGGCACGGGTCTCGGCGTCGAGCTCCTCGCGACCGTCGATCGGCCGCTGCCCGCCCTCCGCTGCGGCGAGGTACCGGTCGAGCTCGCGCACGTTCCACGACCGTTCGGCGACCCCGTCATACGAATGCGCTCCCGCGCCGATGCCGGTATACGCGCGCCGCGCCCAGTAGGCGGAGTTGTGCCGGCTCTCGCGGTCGGGCAGCGCCCACGAGCTGAGCTCGTAGTGGCCATAGCCGGCGGCCCCGAGCACCTCCTCCGCCAGCCGATACTGGTCGCTGGCAAGCTCGTCGTCCTGTCGCTCCACCATCCGGCTCCGCCATCGCTGGGCACCGGGCCTTGGCGGCGCCGCCCACTCGTCCGGAGCCAGCGCCAGCTGGAGTGCGTAACAGCTGACGTGGTCGGGTTCCAGCTCGAGGGCGAGTCGCAGACCATCGCGCCAGTCGTCGAGTGACTGCCCCGGGATGCCACAGATGAGATCGATGCTGATGTTGTCGACGCCGGCGGCACGCGCCGCGGCGAATGCTGCGCACGCTTCGGCGGCGGTGTGCCCACGGGCCAGTGCGTCGAGCTCGGGATCCCGGAGCGATTGCACGCCGAGGCTGATGCGGGTCACGCCGGCCGCCACGAATCCTTCCCAGTCTGCAGCCTCGCGCGCACTGGGATTGGCCTCGAGTGTCACCTCCTCCAGCGCCGAGCGTTCCCACCGGTCCGTGGCCGCGGCGATCAGCATGCCGACCTCGTTTCCGCTCAACAGTGAGGGCGTGCCGCCACCGAAATAGATCGTGCGCAGCTCGCCCGGCGCCGGTCTGGTGCCCAGCTCCGCGAGAAGCGCCTCCACGTAACGTGGAATCTGCGCGGCGTGGCCGGCGACCGTGACGAAGTCGCAGTAGGCGCACACCAGGCGGCAGAATGGCACGTGAACGTACAGGTGGTGCGGAGTGATGGCGCTCACTCCCTTGACCGATCCGCCATCCGCACTTCGATTCGCCGCTCGGCCCCGGCTGCTAACCACATGACTTCGGACAGGCGGGGAGGTAGCGGACTCCCGTCCCGGATTTCGGCGGCCGGTATTCCGTTCGGCGCGTCATGTGCCAACCCTTAATGGCCCCGTGACCGCCGAGAGGTCGTTCGGCGGTCGAATGTCAGCGCGGCCTAACTGACCGACCCCGGACCTGCCCCGATCCGCCCGACCGGCTCCTCCCGACGGTCGTAGCGCCACCCTGGTTGGCACCCGGTCAGCTGCACCGCACGATCCTGCCCGTGCCGTGGAACTGGCAGGGCGTGGCAACCTTGCCAACATCCACCCAGGATCAGATCGGTCGCTGACGCAGTCGACCGCCGGCAAACGCGAAGAGCGACATGGTGACCGCGAAGTGGCCGACGACGGCCGGGATGATGGATCCGGTCTCGACGGTGGCCACTCCGGCCGCCCAGCCGAGGATCACCGAGCCGGCCAGGAAGTACCAGTCTCGGTCGCGCCACAGGCGCCGATGGACGAGGCCGTAGAGGAGCGCCTGGGCAGCGATCGCCCAGCCGGTCGGAACGCCGGCAAAGAGGAGCATGCCGAGCACGATGGATCGGAATTGGAGCTCCTCGCTGAGTGCGTTGGCAGCCGCGCCCAGTACGCGAGACGGCAGCAGCTCGACCGGGAGTGGGAGGATGCCACCGTAGCGCAGGAAGGCCAGCGCGACGCCGTTCAGCAACGCGATGGCCGTGAAGACCAGCATCACCGTCGGCATGCTGTCGGGGTCCCCGCCGGTCAGGAAGAGCTGCGCGCGGCCCGACGGCAGGATCACGGCGATCCCGATCGCGAAGCTGATGACCAGGATGTAGTAGCTGACCGGACCCATCCATGGCGTTCGATACCGGAAATAATCCGAACGCGTGATCCGCTCAGAATCAAAACGGAGCAGGACAAGGAACAGGGTGAGTCCCAGCGCGATTGCCAGCCGCAGCGAGTCGAAGAAGCTCATGGCCAGTGCTCCACCGGCCGCGTATGTACGTAGACACTGCACATCTTTTACGCGCTCTCGTTCATGCGCAGCACGGCAAGGAAGGCCTCCTGCGGGATCTCGACCGAGCCGATCCGCTTCATGCGCTGCTTCCCTTCCTTCTGCTTCTCGAGCAGCTTGCGCTTGCGGGTGATATCGCCGCCGTAGCACTTGGCGAGCACGTTCTTGCGCATTGCCCGGATCGTTTCGCGGCTGATGATATGCGAGCCGATGGCGGCCTGGACCGGCACTTCGAACATCTGGCGCGGGATCAGCTCCCTGAGCTTCTCCACCAGCGCCTTGCCGGACCGATACGCGTTCGAGCGATGGACGATGAGGCTGAGCGCGTCGACGGGCTCGCCACTGACGAGCACGTCGAGCTTGACGAGGTCGCCGGGCCGGTATCCGATGTAGGAGTAGTCCAGGCTGGCGTACCCCGATGATCGGCTCTTGAGCTGGTCGTAGAAGTCGATGATCAGCTCGCCGAGCGGCATCTCGAAGTGGAGGTTGACGCGCTTCGGGTCGAGGTACTCCATGTTCTGGAACTCGGCGCGTCGGTTCGTCGCGAGCTCCATCAGCGGGCCGATGTAGTCGGTCGGCGTGATCACCTGGACCTCGACCCACGGCTCGCTGATCTCCTCGATCTCGCCGATGGGCGGCATCTGCGCCGGGTTGTCGACGACGACCTCCTCGACGCGGTGCTGCAGCTTGACGCGGTACTCGACCGATGGCGCCGAGGCAATCAGG
>JACDBZ010000302.1 GCA_013694645.1 Chloroflexota bacterium | reverse complement strand
CAGGGTCGCGGGATCCTTGGTGACCTTCGTGCCGGCAGGATGCCGCCAGCAAACGGAATCGTCATGGTGTGAGGCGGCCGATGAACAACGCCAACCCAATTGGCCTTATGACCGGTGAATGGGCCTTCAAGGGTCATTTGGCCAAGAGGACTGGCCCGATGACCGCCTAACCGATGAAATTAGCGTGCCGCCGGTTGTAAGGCCAATCTGATTGGCCCGCTTGAAGGGCCGCGCCGCCTCCCTTGGGCCGCGCCGGCCGCGCCGGCCGTGCCGGGCCGCGCAGGGCCGTCTAGTGGAGACGGGAACCGCCGCCGTCATCAGGCTCGTTGTCGCCGCCCCCCTCGCGCAGGAAGCGCTCGATATCGGCGATGAGCTCATCCCCCTCGGGGAGCCGCGACTCATCGGCGAGAAGCTCCAGGCGCTGGACATGGGCCTTCGTGTCCTCGTCGTTCGCCGCGACAGAGTCGAGCATGTTGCGCCGCTCCAGCGCGCGGGTGGCCAGCGAGCCGACGGGCACCTCGACACCGAGGTGGCGGCCGAGCGCGGTGAGCAGGGCGATCGAGGCGGTCGGGTACGTCGCGTTCACGTAGTGCGGGACCTGGGCAAAGAAGCCGACCGCCGGGATGCCGGAGGTCGATGCCGCCAGCTCCAGGACGGAGAGCAGCGCCGCGGGGACGCGGAGGAGCCCATCCGGCCCCTGCCGGATACCCTCGGGCAGCAGCCCCGGAGCGGATGCGGTGGCCAGGATCGGCACCGGCCGCGTATGGGGCACGGCGGCGGGAATCGCACCAAGGCTCGCCCAACTGGCGACCCCCAGGCGCTTCGCCAGCTCGACCACGTCGACGGCAAGCTCACGCCAGCGATAATCCGGCTCGGGGCCGCTGAGGATGAGCAGATCCCGTTCACCGACGCGCGATGCGGTGAGGCGCAGCTCTGCCCAGTCGAGGCTCATCGGTCGGCCATCCACGATGTCGAGGGTCGGGCGACGGGAACGGAAGTCATAGATCGCGTCGGCGTCGAAGGTGGCGACCAGCGTGCCGTCGTGGGCTAGCTGCGCCGCGGCGGTGGTGCCGGCCGAGCCTGCATCGACCCAGCCCTCGAGGGCAGCGACCAGGATCGGGGCGGTGAGCTGGGGATCCTCTTCGAGCCGATAGAGCGACATGTGAGAAGCATACGGCCGCGCGGCCGCGAACGCGTCACGACCGCGGCTCGCGTACGTACACGCCGTAATGCCACAGGTCGACGTGACCGGCCGTCCGCGGTCCGAATCCCGCCGCGGCCAGGCGACGCTCGATGTGCCGAACGTCGTGTACGTATCCACGGCACCCGTCGTGAAGCAGGTCCCACATGTTCTCCGCCGCCCACATGGGCCGATTGAGGAGTCCGCGCCAGCCCCGCGATTCGGGCACGGAGATCGCGATCCGCTCGCGCGCCGCGCCGATCACGGCGTCGAGCAGCTGTTCCACGCGCGCATCGCAGCACAGCACCCGATCGGCGACAACCCAGTCGTGCTCAACGAACGTGCTGGACGAACCTTCGCCGATCTCGAACGCGGTTTGCCGCTCCACACCGATCACCTTGGCACGTCGCCTGGCCACGTCGACGCTGGCGGGCGACAGGTCCACGCCCCGCACCTGCGTCGCACCCATCTCGGCGAGCGCCACGCTCACGCCGCCCGTGCCGCAGCCGATCTCCAACACCGTCGGACGCTCCGTTGGCGCGTCGCGAAGCGCGTCAAGCAGGCGTGCAGATACCTTCACGATCTCGGGGAAGCCCTCAGCGTCGTCCCACTCACCCCATTCGCGGTCGAACCGCCGCGCGACGCGCGGATCAGCCGAACCTGCGCAGCAATCATTGGGTTCGCGACCGTCCATGGAGAGCCTCCGTCCTGCCTGTACCGGCGGCCCGAGGATACGACAAGGGCAAGGGCTCGAGATCGGCGAGATCGTTCATGGGTTCTCCACGTGGAGCTCCGCAAGCTCCTGGCAGGCTCGATCATACGTGAGCTTGACGGACCCGCTGCCGTGCTCGAGCACGATCGGCTCGAGACGTTCGAGCAGCGCCAGGCCGCGCTGCACGACATGCCCGACCTGCGGATCGGCCGGTTTCAAACTGTGGACGGCGGCCCGCGTCGAAACGGAGATGACCCGGATCTGGAGCAAGATGGCAGCATCGTCCATGTCGGCCCCCGTGCAAGCGGGATGCCCATCGGCGGATCTACCATCGGCGCATGGGTCCCGAGGCCATCCTGGCCGGTCTGAACGAGGAGCAGCGAGCCGCTGCACAGGCGACCCGGGGACCCGTGGTGATCCTCGCGGGCGCAGGCACCGGCAAGACCAGGGTCATCAGCCATCGGGCCGCGTACGCCGTTGCGACCGGAGCCCTGGACCCGAAGCGCGCGCTGATCGTGACCTTCACCGAGAAGGCAGCCGCGGAGATGAAGCATCGGCTCCGCCAGCTCAGTCTTCCGCAGATCCAGGCCTCGACCTTCCATGCCGCGGCACGCCGGCAGCTCGCGTACTACTGGCCCCTCATCCATGATCGACCGCTCCCCGACGTCCTGGACTCGAAGCTGCGGATCATCGGCCCCCTGGCGCGACAGCTCCCCGGTGGCTACAGGTTCACGGCCGCGAAGGATCTCGCCGATGAGATCGAGTGGGCCAAGGTC
>JACDBZ010000285.1 GCA_013694645.1 Chloroflexota bacterium | reverse complement strand
ACGCTGCCCTCGCCGATGAGATAGAACCGGTCGGCGGCGTCTCCCTGGCGAACGATCACGGAACCCTCTGCCACAGCGACCTCCGAGAGCTGTCGACCGGCGGTTTCGAGGCGGGCGGCCGGCAGGCCGGCGAAGATCGGGTGCTGCGCCAGGCGTGCACGCGCCGGATCGAGCGGTTCGTCGCGAGCCTTGCCCGATGACAGTGCCAGCGCGACGACAACCCCGAGCGCGGTGATGAGCCCGGACGCGATCAGCACCGGGGCGACGCCGTACGCGCTGGCGATGAGCGGCATGACGAGCGACCCGAGGGCGTAGAGGATCGCGGACGTCGTCTGAAGCACCCCCATGGCTCGTCCGCGAAGCTCATTTGGCACGATGCGCTGGATGAGAGTGGTGTTGACCACGTCGAGGAGGAGGAGCCCCGCAACCGCCACGCCGATGGCCAGCATGGCAGTGACGAGATCACCGGCCAGGGCCAGCCAGGCGAGCCCGATTCCGCCGACCACGCCACCCAGGATGAGCGGGACGCCCAATCGACGTGCCAGCAGGGCACCCCCGGCGATCCCGGCCACCACCCCGCCGACGCCGGTCGCGGCGTTGAGGTACCCCGTTCCGGCCTCACCGGCCTTCAGCACATCGACCGCGATGACCACGGTCAGGACGCCGACGCCACCACCGACGATGCTGGTTGTCGAGTCGAGGATGAATGGCCCGGCCAGAGGCCGCACGAGCTGCCGCCACCCGGCCGTCGAAGTCCCGGGCATCCGATCGTCTGCGGCAACCGGCGCGGCTGCCGGCGGTACGGGAAGGCGCCAGAGGACGACGGCCACGACGGCGAACGACGCCGCGTTGAGCAAGAAGGCGATCTCCAGGCCGCCGCTCGCGATCAGGATCCCTGCCAGTGCGGGACCCACGATGAACGCGACGTTGTCGAGGGTTGCCCATGCGCTGTTCGCAGGCCCCAGATCGCTCTCGTCGACGAGCATCGGAAGGAGCGAGGCGATTGCGGGACCGAAGAACGTCGAAAAGCACGCAGCCAAGATCGAGACGCCGACGATGACGATCGTGGGTGCGTCCACGAGGACGGCGGCCACCAGCACGAGCATCAGGACACCGCGCGCCACATCGGTGACAAGAAGCACCATGCGCCGGTCGAAGCGATCGGCAACGATCCCCGCCGGGACCGAGAGGAGCACGTACGGCAGGATGCGGGCGGCCCCCACGATCCCGAGCAGGACCGCGGAGTTGCTCTCGGCGTACACGACCACCAGGACCGCCACCAGGTAGAGCCAGTCGCCGATGCCGGACACGAACTCGCCCGCCAGGAGCCGCGCGAGAGCCCGGTTGCGACGGAAGAGCTCGACGTACGTTCGGAGGAGGATCACTCGCGGGGGGCCGCTCGTCCGCGAGGCCGCCGACGGCCGGGGTTATCGGCGACGCTGGCCAGGATCGCCTTGACCTCGAACGGGCTCAGGCCCGGGTGCTTCGACAGGATGAGCGCCACGAGGCCCGCGACGTGGGGCGCGGCAAAGCTGTTTCCGGTGGCGACCGTGCTGCCACCATCCTTCCACGCGATCGGCACATCGACGCCCCACGCGCCGAACTCGACCGGCGGCGCGGGATTGTAGTAGAGCCGGAACGGGTCGGGCTCGGCGTGGGCAGCCACGGAAAAGACCGATGAGAACAGTGAGGGGTAGCTCGGCGCCGGAACGTTGTTGGCCGCGCTCACCAGCGCCGTGCCGCGGAAGTAGGCGCGGTCGGCGAGGTCGTGGAAGACGGGGTAGAGCGATTCACTCTTCGACGACAGGCTCAGGTTGCAGACCTGGAGACCCTGCTCGATGACCCACTCGAGACCTGTGGCAAACGCCGTACCCTTGCCGCGGAGATCGGGTCCCAGGACGCGGATCGATACAAGCTCGACCTCTGGCGCAAGTCCAACGATGATCGCCCCGCACGCCGTGCCGTGACCGAACATGTCGATCGCCTCGTCGGGAACCACCTCCGGCTCCTCCCCGCCGAGCTCGACGGTGACGTTCTCGACGACCCTTCCCCGCAGCTGGGGATGGTCGTTCTCCAGACCCGAGTCGATGATCCCGACCCGAACCCCCTTCCCGGTGGACCCACCCCATGCCCATTCGCGAGTGAGGCCACGCAGCCGCAGAGCTCGTCGCAGCGCTCGCTTGGGATCTGCGAACGGCTCCGACCAGGCCGGAAGCTGTTCGGTCACCGCCCGGCTCGTGGACGCCTGGCACGTCCGGCGTGCACCGCTACGACATCGAGGATGTCGGCCAGCAGCGCCGTCTCGCGATCGGTCAGGGAGCGGAGACGGGCAACCTGGTCGACCAGGCGCCAGAAGGGAGCCTCGTCGTCCACGTCGAGGTCAGCGGTCGCCGCGGCCACCAGGTCACCGACCTGCTCTTCGTCCAAGTCGGGCCCGACCTGGCCCAGGACGCTGCGAAAGAGGCGCTCGGTATCCCGTTGCACGCGCGCCGCACCGATGGCAACGGTCGCCTGCGCGGCAAAGACACCGAGCAGCTCCATGTCACGCAATGAGAAGGTGGGGGAGCCACGTTTATCGAGCACCTGGAGCACGCCGAGCGTGCCCTGCTCATCGAGAAGCGGCGCCGCGGCGATCGAACGGGGAACGTAGCCGGTCTGTTCGGCGGCGTCTCGATTGAAGCGCGGATCGTTCGCGACGTCGGAGAGCGAGAGCGCCTGGCCGGTCGAGTAGACGAAGCCGGCGATGCCCTGTGTCGGCGGGACGGTCAGACCGATGGCACCGGCGCCCTGCTCTCCGGCTGCGACACGGAATTCGAGCCGATCAGGGTTCTGCTCGAACAGCGCGATCGACGCGGCCTCCGCGTCGAAGAGCCGCACGGTCGCGTCCACGATGCTCTGGAGCAGGCGAGTCTCGATATCTCCCTGGAGGCGCCGCCCGATCGCAGAACGCCGCGCCGCCGCAACGAGTGCGGCGAGCGCGGCTTCGGTCTGCTTGTCGACCACGGATCGTGGCCCTGTTACCGCAGGTTCCTCGCCGCGATGTGGCCCTCGGTGTCGTCGTCATCGGTGGCCTTGCGGGCGCTCGCGATGTGGCCCTCGGTGTCGTCGTCATCGGTGGCCTTGCGGGCGCTCGCGATGTGGCCCTCGGTGTCGTCGTCATCGAGCATACGTTTGGTGGTAGGCATGGTGTGTCCCTCTACTTC
>JACDBZ010000077.1 GCA_013694645.1 Chloroflexota bacterium | reverse complement strand
ATCCGCCCGTCACAGGCCATCGATGCCATGGCCGTGATCTACATGCTGACGGCCTTCGTCCCGCTGCTCATCGCCCTGCGATTCGTGAATCCGACGCAGATCGTGGCGCGCATCAAGCAGGAGAACGGCTGATGAAGATCACCGGTGGCCGCGTCATCGTCTGTTCGCCGGGACGCAACTTCGTGACCCTGAGGCTCGAGACCAGCGAGGGCATCTACGGCGTGGGAGACGCGACGCTGAACGGGCGCGAGCTCGCGGTGGCTGCATACCTGCAGGACCACGTGCTCCCGCTGCTCGTGGGCCGCGATCCGTTTGCCATCGAGGACACCTGGCAGTATCTGTACAAGGGCGCCTATTGGCGCCGCGGCCCGGTGACGATGACGGCCATCGCGGCGGTGGACACCGCCCTGTGGGACATCAAAGGCAAGAGCCTGTCGACACCTGTGTACAACCTGCTGGGAGGCAAGTCCCGCGCGGGTGTACTGGTCTACGGCCATGCCAACGGCACCAGTGTCGAGAGCGCCATCGAGGCGGTCCATCGCTACCGTGAGTTGGGTTACCGTGCCATCCGCGTGCAGTGTGCCGTGCCCGGGGTACCGAGCGCTTACGGCGTCGGAAAGGGCGACCTCTACTACGAGCCGGCCGCTGAGGGCCTCCCCGTGGAGCAGATCTGGTCGACGGACGAGTATCTGCGATTCGCCCCAGCCCTCTTCGAGCGCCTGCGGAGCGAGTTCGGCTTCGACCTCCGGCTCCTGCATGATGCACATCATCGCCTGACCCCGATCGAGGCCGCCTGGCTCGGAAAGCGGCTCGAGGACTACCGGCTCTTCTGGCTCGAGGATC
Organism: Chloroflexota bacterium; assembly: GCA_013694645.1. GTDB lineage: Bacteria > Chloroflexota > Limnocylindria > QHBO01 > QHBO01 > JACDBZ01. Next base: position 6,315 of record JACDBZ010000077.1, on the reverse strand, counting down.
CGGTCCCGGCTGAGCTGCAGGAGGGCTACCGGCTCATTCGGCAGCACACCACGGTGCCGATCGCCGTCGGCGAGGTCTTCGACAGCGTGTATGACTGCCTGCAGCTCATCACCGAACAGCTGATCGACTACATCCGCACAACCGTCGTTCACGCCGGGGGCATCACCCATCTGCGCAAGATCGCGGCGATCGCGGAGCCGTATCACGTCCTGACCGGCTCCCACGGAGCGACCGATCTGTCCCCAGTCTGTATGGCGGCGGCTCTGCACTTCGACATCTCCGTGCACAACTTCGGGATCCAGGAGTACATGCGGCACACGCCGGAGACCGATGCGGTCTTCCCGCACTCCTATTCGTTCTCGGACGGCTATCTCCACCCCGGCGACGAGCCGGGGCTGGGCGTCGACATCGACGAGCGAATCGCCGAACGCTACCCATACCGGGCCGCCTACCTTCCGGTCAGCCGACGTGTTGACGGGACGGTGCACAGCTGGTGACAGATCGGCCTCGCAGGGAGGACGACCGACTCCTGCCGTCGGAGCCCGCCGTCCGCGGCATCGCTCGCGAGATCTACCAACGGGTGCGGGACCTGCCGCTCATTTCGCCCCATGGCCATATCGATGCCGCGACCCTGGCCGCCAATGAACGGCTCCCGGATCCAGCAACGCTCCTCATCAGCCGCGATCATTACGTCACCCGGCTCCTTCATTCGCAGGGCGTGCCGCTGGAGGCGCTCGGCGTGGCGCCCTCGGACCCGGACACCACCCACCCTGACACACCGGAGCCGCGCGAGATCTGGCGCCGGCTCGCCGAGAACTGGCGCGCGCTGCGTGGCATGCCGAGTCGCCTGTGGCTGGAGCAGACGCTGGAGACGGTCTTCGGCATCCGGACCGCCCTGTCGCCAGCGACTTCGGACGCGATCTATGACGAGCTGAATGACTGTCTGGGGCGCGAGGACTTCTTGCCGCGCGCGCTGTTCGATCGGTTCGGCCTGGAGGTCATGGTCACGACCAATTCGGCCCTCGACAGTCTCGAGCATCATCGGACCATCGCCGATGGCCCATGGTCCGGTCGAGTTCTGCCCGGGTTCCGGCCGGACGACGTCGTCAATGCTGATCGGCCTGGCTGGCGAACCGCGGTGGAGCGACTTGGCGAGATCGCTTCGGAGAAGATCGGAAGCTACGCGGGATACATCCGAGCGCTCGAGAACCGTCGCCGATTCTTCGCCTCGCACGGCGCGACATCGACCGACCACGGCCACCCCTCCGCGCGCGCAGAGCTCCTCGATGACAGCGAGGCGGAGCGCGTCTATGCGCGATTGCTGTCGGGTGGGGGCGACGACGGTGAAGCCGAGCGCTTCCGTGCGCACATGCTCATGGAGTTCGCACGGATGAGCTGCGAGGACGGGCTCGTGATGCAGCTCCATCCCGGTTCGATCCGTGGCCACGACCGTCCGATGACAGGCAGATTCGGCGCCGACATCGGGGCGGACATTCCGACCGCGGGGGAGTATGCGCATGGTTTGCGTCCACTCCTCGAACGGCATGGCCACGACCCGCGCTTTGGGCTCATCGTGTTCACGCTCGACGAGGCGACGTACTCGCGTGAGCTGGCGCCCATGGCCGGCTATTACCCGGCGCTGCTCCTTGGACCACCCTGGTGGTTCCATGACAGTCCGGAGGGACTGTATCGCTTCCGCGCCTGGACGCTGGAGAGCGCCGGGTTCTACAACACGGTCGGCTTCAATGATGACGCGCGCTCAATCCCGTCGATCCCGGCCCGTCACGACGTTGCGCGCCGCATCGATTGCGGCTTCCTTGCCGGCCTGGTCGCGGAGCAGAGGCTGACGATCGAGGAAGCCAGCGAGACGGCGATCGATCTCGCCTATCGGCTGCCCAAGAAGGCGTATCGACTGTGACCGAACGATTGAGCCTGGCCACGCTCGATCGCGTGCCGGCCGAATTCCGGCCATCATTCGATCCTTCGTCGCTGGGCATCGGCATCGTTCATCTCGGACTCGGCGCCTTTCACCGGGCACACGAGGCCGTTTTCACCGATGAAGCTCTGGCCATCGAATGGGGCGACTGGGGGATCTATGGCCTGAGCCAGCGGAGCCGCACCATCCCGGACCAGCTGCAACCGCAGGACGGTCTGTTCACGGTCCTCGAAAAGGCCCCTGACCATCGGCGCTGCCGGATCGTTGGCAGTATCAGGAAGGTCGGCCTCGCGTCGGATCGATCCAGCGACCTCACTGGATGGATTGCCGCCGCCTCTACGCGAATCATCTCTCTGACGGTGAGCGAGAAGGGCTATCGGTACGATCCCGGTACCGGACGGCTCCACGACGAGGATCCCGCCATCCGAACGGACGCCGCGGGCGGTGATCCAAGCACGGTCGTCGGTCAGCTTGTTCGCGGGTTTCAAGCCCGGCGTGCCGCAGGTGGCGATCCGCTGACGGTGCTGAGCTGCGACAACATTCCCGGGAACGGCCGCCTGCTGCGTGAGCTGATCGAGCAGTTCTGTGGCCTTCTCGACCCATTGGAGGAGGGGGGACTGCGCGCGTGGATGGCCGACAGTGTCACGTTTCCCTGCAGCGTGGTCGACCGTATCGTCCCGGCCACCGGAGCGGCGGACCTCGACGAGGTGCAGCAGTTGATCGGCGTGCAGGATCGGGGCGCGGTCGTGGCGGAGCCGTTTCGTCAGTGGGTGATCGAGGACGACTTCGCGGCTGGCCGCCCGGCCTGGGATGCCGTCGGGGCGACCCTGACGGCGGACGTGCTGCCGTACGAGGTGGCCAAGCTGCGTATTCTCAACGGCACCCATTCGATGCTCGCTTACCTGGGGGCCGTGGCAGGCCACGGGACAATTGCCGCCGCGATGGGGGAGCCGCCACTGGCCGCCCTCGTGCGTCGCATGATCCGTGATGAGGTCATCCCGACCCTGCGTGAACCGCCCGGCGTCGACCTCGTCCGCTACGGCGACGAGGTGCTGGGGCGGTTCACCAATCCGGCCCTCGGGCATCGAACTCACCAGGTCGCGATGGACGGCTCACTTAAGCTGCCACAGCGACTCCTCGAAACCGCGCGCGACCTGCTGGCTGACGGGCGGCAACCACGCCTCATAACGCTGGCGGTCGCGGGTTGGATACGCTACCTCCGGGGGGTAACGGACGCGGGCGATCGATATGACGTGATCGACCCGATGGCCGACCGCGTGGTTCCCATTGCGAGCAGTTCGTACTCCAGCGACACGATCGTGACCCGTTTGCTCGCGATTCGGGAGATCTTCGGCGACGACCTGGCAGGAATGCCAGGGTTTCGATCGGCGGTCAGCAATTGGCTGGATCGTTTCCTCGATGATGGCGTCCTGCGTACCGTGGTCTCCGCGGGGTCGGAGGCGCCATGACTCGGGTCGCGGCGGTCGGCGAGTGCATGATCGAGCTCCGCCACGTTGATGACGAGACGCTGGCACTGGGCTTCGGCGGCGACACGCTCAACACGGCGGTCTACCTGGCGCGCTGCGGCCGCGGCATCGGCATCGAAGTCGACTACGTGACTGCGGTGGGCGACGACCCTTACAGCCGGGCGATGATCGAGGGGTGGCGACGCGAGAATGTGGGCACCGACCACGTGGCCCTCATTCACGGCCGACACCCTGGGCTGTACCTGATCCGAACCGACGATGCGGGCGAGCGCTCATTTACCTACTACCGATCGGAATCGGCGGCGCGCGAGATGTTTCGCGCCCCAGGGGTGAGATTGGACGAGACGCTGCATGAGTACGATCTCGTGTATCTCTCGGGGATCACGCTCTCGATTCTCGATTCCGCCTCCAGGGAGCGTCTCTGGGATGCGCTTGATGCGGCGCGGGCCGGCGGTGGTCGGGTCGCCTTCGACACGAACTATCGTCCATGGGGTTGGGCGGATGACAGCGTTGCACGGGTTGCCGTGGAACGCACGCTCGAGCGGACGGACATCGCGCTCCCCACCCTGGACGATGAGCGGCAGCTCTTCGGCGACACCGACGAAGAGGCCTGCGTCCGGCGCCACCAGTCGCTCGGTTGCCAGGAGGTGGCGGTCAAGCTTGGAGCAGAAGGAACGTTCGTCGCGAGTCGGACGGACCGGTGGCGCGTTCCCGCCGCGAGGGCGGACCGCGTTATCGACACCACGGCCGCCGGAGACGCATTCAATGCAGCGTATCTTGCCGCCAGGCTTGGGGGTGACGCTCCGGAATCCGCGGCCTCCGAGGGAAATCATCTCGCGGCCGTGGTCATCGCCCATGCCGGCGCCATCATTCCGCGGGCCGTCATGCCGGACGCCCGGCACGGCGAATCAGCGCCGTGACAGCCGATACCGGCCAAGGCCCGCTGCGGCTGCACACGCCATTCGACCTGCGCGATGCCCCGCCCATCCTGCCGCTGATTTCTCCCACCGGGAGCGACCGCATCCACGAGGTCGTCCGGGCCATGAACGCGGCGGGCGTCGTCGCCGTCGAGGTCACCCTGCGTCACGCCGATGCCATCGAAGCACTTCGCCGTGCGGCGGCAAGCGCTCCGCCAGGAATGATCGTGGGCGTTGGTACCGTTCGGACCATCAGGCAGCTTGATGAGGCCGTGGCCGCCGGCGCGGCATTCATGGTGTCGCCCGGCCTCGATGAGAGGCTCGCCGCCCGTGCGGCTGAGCACCGGGTGCCGTATGTGCCTGGCGTGGCGACGCCGACCGAGGTGATGGCGGCTGCCCGACTCGGCCTCAATGTGCTCAAGTTTTTTCCCGCAGAGGCGATGGGCGGAGTGGCTGCACTTAAGGCTCTCATTGAGCCCTTCCCCGATATCGCGTTCATTCCGACCGGTGGCATCGGCGAAGGAAATCTCGCAGGCTACCTCGAGCTGCCCAACGTGTGGTGCTGTGGCGGATCATGGCTCGCCCCCGCGGCCGAGTTGGCGCGGGGAGACGTCAGTGCAATCGCGGGGCGCGTTGACCGGGCCCGAGCGGTCGCGACCGCGATCGCGGTGGAGCGAGCGAAATCACCACCCGGCTGACGACGCCGGCCTTCGGGAGCCGGAGTTGGCCCATCTGACCAGCAGCCGCGTTCGCGGCCTTCGCCAGCAATGCGGCGAGGCGTTCCGCCACCCGCGCGATATCGGATCCGTCCGTCCCGACGACGATTGTCCGATATATCACGCCAACCCTCCGACCACGTTCTGCTGTTGCAGCCCGAGCACGTTCACTGCCGGGACCGGCCTGCTGAAGCCCTTGAGGCTGAGCATGCCAACCGGCTCGACGACGACGAGATCCTCGACTGCCGCGTGAGCGCGCTGGCTCAGCAGGATCTGCCCGGGCTTCGCCTCGGAGCTGAGCCGCGAGGCGAGGATGACGGCCGTACCGATCATGCCGTAGTCGTATCGGCCCTCGAAGCCGATCCGGCCCAGCGTGGCATAGCCGAGCGCGATCCCCACCCCGAGCCCCAGCTCGTAGCCCTGTTTTGCCCAGCGACTGCTCAGGTCGCCGAAGTGGTCGCGCATCGCGACGGCCATGCGGACGGCCCGTTCCGCGTGGTCCTCCTGGGGCACCGGGTCGTTGAAGAAGATCATCATCCCGTCGCCGGCGAAGTGCTCTAGCGTCCCGCCGTGCTGGATGATCAGCGCACCCATCGCCGCGTGATAGGCCCGCAGGAGATCGAAAAGCTCCTCGGGCTCGGCGATTTCACTGAACGCGGTGAAGCCACGCAGGTCACAGAAGACGGCCGTTGCCTGGCGGCGATGGCCCGCGAGGAGCTGTTCGCCCTCGGGGCTGGAGACGAGGGCGGCGACCTGCGGTGACACGAACCGGCTCAGCTCGGTCCGCTGGCGCTCGATCGTCTGGAGCAGACGGACGTTCTCGATGGCGATCGCCGCTTGGTCTGCGAACGCGGTGAGCAGGAGCATCTCGGACCGGTCGAACGCATTAGGCTCGTTCGCCGCGGCGGCGACAACCCCGATGATTCGCTCGTCTCGCCGCATCGGAGCGGCCAGGAGCGTTCTGAAGCCGAACTCCCGCTGGAGGTCATGCAGCTGGTACGCGGGGTCGGCCAGGACGTCCGGGATCAGGACCGCCTCGCCGGTGAGCGCAGCGCGGCCGACAACGCTGTCCTGCCCGGCGCGCTGGGGTCGGGCGCGCTCGTATTCGACCAATCCTTCGTAGCCGACCGAAGCGGCAATCGTGAAGAGCTCGGATTCCGGGTCAAGGGTGTAGATGGCGCCATGGTTGGCGTGGTTCAGCCGGGCGGCTGTCTCGACCAGGATCTGCAGCACCGAGTCAAGGTCGGTGGGGGCTCCGA
>JACDBZ010000242.1 GCA_013694645.1 Chloroflexota bacterium | reverse complement strand
CGCACCGTTCCTGCGACGAATCGGATTCCATGCGCGTCGCATCGGCGGACAGATGGACCGCCACTTCTTCAGCTCGCTGCTCACCGCCATCATCGGCTTCGTGGCGGTGGCGGCCGTGACGGTCACGCTGCTGGAAAAGACGAAAAGCGCACCTTCGCCGGCTTCGGCAGCTCGTTCTACTGGGCCATCACCACCGTCATCGGCTCCGGCGACGCAAGCTACGTGACCTCGCCGGGAGGCTTCCTCATCGGCTGGCTACTCGCCTTCTTCGGCGTGGCCATCGTGGCCGCCATGACCGGTGCGGTCGTCGGCTTCGTCATCGACTATCTTCTGAAGGAGGGCCAGGGCATGGGCGCCGCGGGCTACACCGACCACATCGTCGTATGCGGCTGGAACGAGACCGCCCGCGACCTGATCGAGGAGCTGAAGGGGGACGAGTTCACGACGAAGGTCGTGGTCCTCCACAACAGCGAGCGCAGCCCCGCCGGCGACGGCGTGTACTTCGTGCGCGGCGACATCACCAGCACGGATGACCTCGAGCGCACCGGAATCCGAGAGGCCAGCTCGGCGATCGTCTTCCCGTCGGATCGGTCGAACGAAGCGGACATGCGCTCGATCCTGGCGGTCATGGCCATCGAGGCCATCGCGCCGCAGGTGCGCACCGTGGTCGAAGCCAACAACCCGATGCATGTCGACCACTTCCGACGAGCCGATGCGGACGAAATCCTCGTCACGTCGCGTCTCGGCGCCCGCCTCCTCGCGCGCTCAGCGCTCTACCCTGGCCTCTCCGAGCTGGTCACCGACATCGTCTCGGGGGGCGAGGGCTCAGAGCTGTACCGCGTGGCCCTGCCAGGCGACTACGTCGGCATCTCGGTGGACGAGCTGTCGACCAAGCTGCGCGGTGAGCACCGGGCCACGCTCCTCGCGGTGACGCGCGACGGGCATTCGATGACGAATCCCTCGGCCGACTTCCGGCTTCAGGCAGGCGACGACGCCGTGGTCGTGGCCGAGGGCCTGGGCGAGCTGCGTCCTCTCGAGCTGCAGCACGAGTAGCGAGCCGCTCGACGGCGCCGGTAGACTGGTGCGCAACGACAACGACCCGAGCGAATCATTCGCGGCGGCAGGCGGAGGCAGCCGTCGCCAGGAGTGAGGAGCATCGAATGTCCGGATCACATCACGCCCCATGGCCGCGCGGACGCGCAGTCGGCGGTGCGCTCATGATCATGACCCTGGCACTGGCCGCCTGCCAGCCACTCGGCGAAGGGAACGACGAACCCGCAGGCAGCGACCCGGCCGCAAGCGGCGGTGGGGGCGCCACGGGTCGGCTCTCGATCGCGACCGGCGGAACGGGCGGCGTCTACTTCCCGCTCGGTGGCGGGCTCGCCGACCTGATCAGCGAGAATATCGAGGGCTATACGGCATCCGCGGAGGAGACCAACGCCTCCGTCGACAACATGAACCTGATCGGCTCCGGGGACTCGGATATCGCCTTCGTTCTCGGCGACACGGCGGCTGATGCGGTGGGTGGCACTGGCGAGTTCGAGGGGGCGGCCGTCGAGGCCTGCGCCATCGGTATCCTGTACACGAACTTCACGCAGCTGGTGGCATCGGCCGACAGCGGCATCACCAGTGTCGCGGATCTGGAGGGCAAGCGAGTCTCGCTGGGCGAGGCAGAATCCGGCACCGAGGTCATCGGGCTACGCGTCCTGGAGGGTGGCGGCCTCGACCCAGACGCAGATATCGAGCGCGCTCAGCTCGGTGTTGCGGAGACGGTCGACGCGCTGCGCGACGGCACCCTCGACGCCGGCTTCTGGTCCGGCGGCCTGCCGACCGGTGCGCTGGTCGACTACGCCAGCACCGGCGACATGGTGCTCGTCCCGACCGCTGAGTTCGCGGCCGAGCTGCAGGGCACGTACGGCGAGTACTACCTCGAGTCGGAGATCCCGGCCGAAACGTACGAAGGGCAGGATGAGGCGATCGGCGTGCTCGGGGTGCCCAATGTGCTGGTCGTGAACACGAGCATGGACGAAGGCCTCCAGGAACAGCTCACCGCCCTCCTGTTCGAGCACAAGGACGACCTGGTGGCGGTCCACCCGGCCGCCGAGGAGCTGGACCAGGAGGCGGCGAGCGACGTCCCCTTCATGGATGTCTGCCCGGGGGCGCAGACCTTCTACGGTTCCTGATCCCATGGGCCGATGGCGAGGCCGACTGGTCGGCCTCGCCGTGGTCATTCTCATGGTCAGCGCGACGGCGGGTGCCCTTGCGATGGCACGCAACGACACCACTCGCTGGGTGGTGATCCGTGACGACGCGGGCTCCGAGCTGGCACGTGCCGCGCTGCCGCCGTCGAGCGCCTTCGCCCTGCGTTACCGCAACTCGGTCTATCGATCGGTTGCCGAGGAGCACTTCGTGGTCGAGGGCGATCACCTTGAGCTCGTCGAGCTGCGCGCGGATGAGTTGGCGGTGCTGGAGGAGTACTACACCGCGGTCGGCGGGGTCCGCGACGGGTCCGGCAACCGGACCTGGCGGATCGCGGTGGAGCGTCCCCCCATCGAGCTCCCTCTGCGCATCCAGGCAACCGCGCTCGGTGAGCGCACGCTGCTGACCGCGCAGGGCGAGATTGCGCTGTGGCGGCTCGTGGCCGGCCGCGACGACACGCTCGTCGTCCTGACGATCGAGGGATCGGCGTGAGCGACCAGGCGGCTCGCGACGCCGCCCTCATCGCCGAGTACGACGCGGAGAAACCGGC